>JBPCRR010000170.1:0-3862 GCA_050996645.1 Acidimicrobiales bacterium
GGTCGGTCCACAGGCTGTGTTCACAGGGGTGCTCGACGGTGGCAGGGATCCTGATCAGGAGGTGCGCCTGCTTGCCTGGGGCGAGCCCGGCCGGCTCCAGAGGCCATCAGGCGAGCCCGGCCGGCTCCAGAGGCCACCAGCCGAGCCGGGCCGGCTCCAGAGGCCACCAGCCGAGCCGGGCACCGCTCGGAGAGGATCCGCCGAGATCCCCCCATGGCCCGGGCAGTTGCCGGCGCCGGCGCCGGCGGTGGTCCATCCCCCCCCCCTTCGCGCCGAGGTCTGCGACCAGGATCTCGCGGTGGTGGAAGTCAGCGGTCGCGGCGTGGTCAGCTCTTCACCTTCGACGGTGTCGATCGAAGGGGGCCCGGCCGCCTCGGTGGTGGCGTGGGCAGGTCCGTGGCCCGTGGACGAGCGCTGGTGGGATGACAAACCCCGGCGCCGGGCACGCTTCCAGGTCGTGACCGACACAGGAGCGGCTTACCTGTTCACCCGCGCATCAGGTCGTTGGTGGGTGGAGGCCACCTACGATTGAGCTTCGTGAGCCGCCTCGACCTCGACGCCTTCCACGCTCTGGTCGGAGGCACCGACTACCCGATGTTCATCGTCACCGTGTCCGACGGCAACGAGCGCGCGGGGTGCCTGGTGGGCTTCGTCACCCAGACCAGCATCGAGCCCCCCAGACTGCTCGTTTGCCTCTCCAAGGCCAACCGGACCTACCGGGTGTCCAAGGGGACGCAGCAGCTGATAGTCCACTTCCTGGCCGACACCGACTCAGAGTTGGCCGCCCTTTTCGGTGAGGAGACAGGTGACGAGACAGACAACTTCGCCGACTGCGAGTGGCACGCTGGTCCAGGTGGCGCGCCGGTCCTGGCGGCGGGGCGGGGCTGGGTGGCGGCGGACATCTTGGCCCGTGTGGACGGAGGTGACCACGAGGCGTTGCTGGTCTCGCCGCGCGAGGTAGAGGTGGTCGCAGCGGATCGGCCGCAACTGTCCTTTCACCAGGTACGTGACCTCCAACCCGGTCACCCGGCGTGAGATATCTAGGCGGGGATAGCTCGGAAGCCGCTGACGCCGGGCCATCGAGCCCACCACCGGTAGGCCGTGTCCGAAACCCAAGTGGCCAGCGCCAGGGTGGCGAGCCCCGCCACCAAGTCCAGGAGGAAGTGGTTGCCCGTGGCCATTACCACCACCGCGGTCAGCAGCGGGTAGGACCACGCCGCCCATGCCGTTGAACGGTTGTCGCCGTGGCGGAGGACCCTCCACAACACGAGAGCGCACCACGCCGCCCAGGCCATGTGCAAAGACGGCATCGCGGCGAGTTGGTTTGCGTGCGACGCAAGGGACGTCGCGTGCCATGCCCCGATGACGTTGGCGTCCGCGACCACATCGCTCACGTGGGCAGCGGGAAGCATCCGCGGCGGTGCCATCGGCAGGAGCCAGAACACCACGAACCCCACCACATTGACGCCGACCAAGGCGGTCCGGAGGGGTCGGTACAGCTCGGGGTGGCGCCACCACAGCCACCCGAGCACCGCCAAGGTGAGCACGAAGTGGGCGTTGTCGTAATACACCGATGCCCACGACGAGAGCTCGTGGTGGGCGGCCAGCCAGCGGTTGAGGGCGGCTTCGGGATCAAGGTGGAGCACTGCCTCCAAGTGCAGCACGGCGATGGCGTGGGAGACGGCTTGGTGTTGGCGGAGGTGAGCCAGGTTGCTAACCGCGTCGTATGCCCAGCACAACCATCCGATCGCCAGAAGCTCCACCCACCAGCGCGACCGCCGTGCAAGGGGGTTGGTGTCGGCAACCGGGGCGACGAGGAGGCGGCTCTCGTCGACGAGGAGGCGGCCTTCATCGCGGATTGAGGTCGACGCGGCCATAAGCCGGGCAGTCTACGCGACAGCACGGCATTCGGCCGGCGCCGGTCAACCGGGGGGACGCGCCCTCGCCGCCTCCGCTGCCCTGGCCCTCGCCGCCCCCGCCGGTCCCAACGACGCCGCCGCCTGTTCGATCACCGCGGCCGTGGCGACGATGAGCTCCTCTGAACCGGCGAAGCCAATCAGCTGCAAGCTAGCCGGCAGCCGCCGGGCGGAGGGATGCGCGCGTGCGGCCGGGACCGGCATGGCGATAGCCGGAGTCCCAGCCAGGTTGGCCGGCACCACGTGGCGGATGTCCTTCAGCCGGTCGGCGTCCTCGAGCAAGGGTGGCTCGCCGCCGAGAACTGGCATTGCCAGGAGTTCCACGTTCTCGAATACCTCTTCCAGCTCCCGTCTCCAGCTTCGGCGGAGGGCTTCGGCATCGGCTCGCTCCTCGTCGGTCACTTCGGCCGCGCCAAGAAGTCGCGCCGCCACGTCGTCTCCGAGGAGGCCGGTTGCAACGAGCCCGCCGTTGGTCTCCCAGGCCTCCACGGTGAGGATGGTGGCGCCGGCGCTCGTGGCCAGCATCCACCCGGGGAGCTCGACGTCGCTGACGTGCAGGCCCGAAGCCGCCAGCGCTCGGTCGATGGCGGCGTCTATTGGGCCCGTGGCGGGTACCCGCAGGCGGCCGATCCGGGTCGCCGGGCTTCGAGCCGGCGCGAAGCCAGGTTCGAGCAGACGCATCCCGGCGATCACCCCGGCGACGTCAGCGGCCATGGGCCCGACTGTGTCGAGGGAGGGCGCGAGCGGACGGACGCCGTCCAACGGGATGCGACCCCAGGTGGTCTTCAGACCGACGACGCCGCAGCACGCGGCAGGGATGCGGATGGACCCGCCGGTGTCCGTTCCGAGCGCGAGGTCTGCCTCGCCCGTCGCGACCGCCACTGCGGAGCCGCTGGACGAACCGCCCGGCACCCGCTCGGGGTCCAGAGGGTTGACCGGGGTCGGAAACCATGGGTTGATGCCGCTGACGCCGTATGCGAGCTCGTGCAGGTTCGTCTTTCCGACGATGCGGGCCTCACCCGCCGCCTCGGACGCCCGGATGCCGGCCAGGCACGCGGCGTCGGAGCGAGCGGGTGTGGCGCTAGAGGCGACAGCGCGGCTGCCGGCGGTGGTGATCGTGCCCGCCACGTCGATCAGGTCCTTGATCCCGATCCGCAGTCCGGCCCGTCGCCCTCGGCCGGCGGAGTCATCGACCATCCGAAGTATCCAGGTGCCCACGGCCTCCGAGCCTCGCAGAGCCGTCCGTGCCGTGTCGCCGCCCGCGGAAAGGCAGCCGTGGAAAGATGGCCCACCATGACCGACGAGCTCGCCGCCCTCGAGCCGTTTCGCGAGCGTGTGCAGGCGTGGTGCGCGGCCAACGTCCCGACCGGATGGCGGGAGCGGACCGACGACTTCGTCGACCTGCAACGGTCGTGGGCGGCCCGGTTGCGCGAGGGGGGCTTTTTCGCGCCTCACTGGCCGACGCGCTGGGGCGGAGCCGGCCTGTCGCTGCCCGAGCAGGTGGTGTTGGCGCAGGAGCTTGCGCGAGCAGACGCGCCAAGGAACGTGCTGTACCACGTGGCTTTGTACAACGCCGGCCCGGCGATCCTCCACGCCGGCACCGACGAGCAGAAGAGCCGCTTCCTGCCCGACATCGTCAACGGCACCGTCTGGTGCCAGGGTTTCTCCGAGCCCGACGCCGGGTCCGATCTGGCCAGCCTGAGCACCAAGGCGGTGCGCGACGGTGAGCACTACGTGGTGTCGGGCCAGAAGGTGTGGACCAGCCAGGGTGCCGAGGCCGACTACTGCATCCTGCTCGTGCGTACCGATCCGGGGGCGCCCAAGCGCAAGGGGATCACCTGCCTGCTGATGGACATGCACGCAAGAGGTGTCGACGTGAGGCCGATCAGGCAGGCGACGGGGGCGTCGGAGTTCGCCGAGCTGTTCCTCGACGAGGTGCTGGTGCC
>JBPCRR010000209.1:0-4834 GCA_050996645.1 Acidimicrobiales bacterium
GTGTACTGGTCCGCGACGGGCGGCAGCGTCACGGTCCGCAACGGGCGGGCGCTGATCAACAACAACGGCATCAACCTGCTCAAGACCGCGGGCGAGCTGTCGAGCAACATAGCCATCCTCGGCTACAGCATCCCGATCAGCGCGCAGGCGGCCAAGGAGTTCGGCCTGCTGTTCCAGCAGGCCGGGGTCAGCATCTGCTACGAGAACGAGGGCATCCCACCGGCGCCGGGGACCGTGATGGGCTCGGTGGTCCAGGCCATGGTCAGCAAGGGCTGCACCGGAGTCTTCACGACCATGGACGCGGTGGGCAACGCCGACATGCTGCGTGACCTGGCTCCCTACCGCAGCCAGTTCAAGCTGGTGGACACCACCTACGAGGGCTACAGCGCCGACCAGATCGCCCTCGCCGGCGTGGACAACGCGCAAGGCCTGACGGTGGGGCTGTCGTCGGTTCCCCTCGATGACCCCAACCCAGCGGTGCACGCGTACCAGAGCCAGCTGGCCACCTATCAGCCCGGCAAGTCGCCGAGCGAGTTCGGCCTCGAGTCCTGGGCCGACGCCCAGCTGTTCGTGTACGCGCTGATCCAGTCGGGGCGCAACCCCACGCGTGCGTCGCTCATCTCCGCGCTGTCCGCGGTCAAGGACTGGACCACCGGCGGCGCGTTCGGCCCCTACACCCCGAGCGAGCGAACCGCCCCGCACTGCTCGGTCAATGTCCAGGTGAAGGGCAACGGCTTCGTGCGGATCGCCCCTGCCAGCGGGCTTTACTGCGTCGGGCAGCTGGTAGACGTGGGGCCGGCGGGCTGAGCCGGTGCTCGCCTATGTGATCCTCGGGCTGTTCGGCGGGAGCATCTACGCGCTGGCGTCGCTTGGCATAGTCCTCACCTACAAGACAACCGGCATCTTCAACTTCGCCTATGGCGGCGTCGCAATGGGCTGCGCCTACACGTTCTGGCAGCTCCGGGACAGGTGGCACATATCGCAGTGGGCGGCCATACCGATCCTGGTGGTGGTGGTCGCTCCCGTGGTCGGCCTCGTCCTCGAGAGGGTGTTCCGCCCGCTCGCCACGGCGTCGGTCGAGGTGCAGATAGTCGTGGCCCTCGGGATCCTGGCGTTCTTCCTGGCCGGCGTGCCGCGTGTCTTCGGCACCTCGGACCATCAGCTCCCGACCATCTTCTCCCATGGGCTGTTCCGGTTGGGAAAGGGGACGGTGGTGACCTGGAACGAGGTCGGCACCTTCGTGCTCGCCTTGGTTCTCGCAGGGGGCCTGTACCTGCTCCTGCGCCGAACCCGGTTCGGCACCGCGACGCGCGCCGTGGTGGACAACCGCGACCTCGCCGGCCTCATAGGTGTCAACGCCGGCACCGTCGGCCAGGTGGCCTGGGTCACCTCGACGGTGTTCGCGGCGATCAGCGGCGTGCTCCTCTCCACCCAGGAGGGACTCGTCCTGTACGTGTTGCCTGTCCTGGTCATCTACGCCTTCGCCCCGGCCGTGCTCGGGCGCCTGACCAGCCTGCCGCTCGCGTTCGGAGGCGCCCTGGCGCTCGGGCTGATCCAGAACATCTTGGAGCGCTATGGCAGCTCGGGCTTCGTGGCAAAGCTCTATGGGTCGATCCCCTACCTTGCGCTGTTCGTCCTCCTGGTCGCCTACGGCAGCCGGCTCAAGGAGGTGCGCTCGTCGCTGCGCCCCCTCGTCACCCAGCCCCCCTCGCGCCCTCCTGCACAGCTGTTCGCCGTGGGGGTCGTCGGCGCGGTGGCCGCCGGCGCCATCCTGCCCCAGGCCCTGAGCGGATCGATACTCCACGACGTCGCCGAGGCCATGGCCTACTCGATCATCGCCCTGACGGTGGTGGTGCTGACCGGTTGGACCGGCCAGATATCCCTGGCCCAGATGAGCTTCGCGGGCGTGGGGGCCTTCAGCGCCGCCCACCTGGCGGGGACCCACGGAAGCCTGTTCCCGCTCGCCGTGGTGCTCGGGATGGCCATCGCCGTCCCCCTCGGCCTCATCGTGGGCCTGCCGTCGCTGCGCCTGTCGGGGCTGTTCCTGGCGCTCGCCACCATGGCGTTCGCCCTTCTGATGGACAACCTGGTCTTCTCGAGCACCTCGATCAGTGGCGGGCTCACCGGGCTCAACCTCACCGCTGCGCGGATCGGGCCACTTTCGTTCAGGTCCGCGACTTCGCAGTTCTACCTGTGCCTGCTCGCCCTCGGGCTGGCGGCAGGCTTGGTCTTCTGGCTGCGCCACGGGCCGGTGGGCCGGCGCCTGCAGATGGTCCGCGACTCCCCAAACGCCGCAGCGACCCTGGGCGCCAGCCTCACCACGACCAAGCTGACCGCCTTCGGCGCCTGCGCGGCGCTGGCGGCGTTGGGCGGGGCTCTGCTCGCTATCACCCAGCAGACCGTCGACCCCGCCAACTTCGGGTTCAACCAGTCCCTCGAGCTGCTGCTCGTGGTGGTCCTCGGCGGACGGGCACTGGTGGCAGGGGCTCTGGTCGCCGGCGGCCTGTTCCTGGTGCAGCTCCTCCCGCTTCCGACCGTCGTCGACAAGTACCTGCCGCTCACCATCGCAATCAGCGTCATCGGCGTAGCAAACGAGCCAGAGGGGACCATCCGGATCGCCATCCGCCAGGCGCGCTACTGCCTCGCCGTGCTCTACAAGCGGCCCCGCCCCGAGGAGCCGGCGGCCGCGGTCGCCGTGGGCGAGCAGTTGGTAGGCCGGCATGCCTGACCCGATCCTTCACGCCGAGGAGGTGACGGTTCGCTTCGGAGGCCTCGTCGCCCTCGACCGGGTCGATCTCGAGGTCGCTCCTGGCTCGATCGCCGGGCTCATCGGGCCCAACGGCGCCGGCAAGACCACCATGTTCAACGTGATCACCGGGCTCTTGGCTCCCAGCGGCGGACGGGTCGCATTCGGAGGCCACGACATCGACGGCTGGCCGCCGCAGCGGCGCGCCCGTGCCGGCATGGCGCGCACCTTCCAGCGCCTCGAGCTGTTCGTCGGCTTGAGCGTGTGGGAGAACCTCGCGGCCGCGTGGGAGGCGAGCTTTACCGGCGGGGTGTTCGGGCGCCGGGGCGCCGAGGGCAAGGCTTTGGTCGCCGAGGTCCTCGACAGCCTCGGCCTGACGCCGGTCGCTGACCGGCGCGCCGGCGAGCTGCCCACGGGCCTCGGCCGGATGGTCGAGCTGGGCAGGGCCTTGTGCACCCAGCCCCGGCTGCTGCTGCTCGATGAGCCGAGCTCCGGCCTCGACGCCGCCGAGACGGCGCGTTTTCGGGACGTCCTGCTCGAGGTGACCCGGCGAAGCGACGGGCCGGCGGTGCTGCTCGTCGAGCACGACGTGAGTCTGGTGATGGAGGTCTGCGACCTCATCACCGTGCTCGACTTCGGGCGCCGGATCGCGTGCGGGCCGCCGGAGCAGATCCGCGACGACCCTGCGGTCGTGGCGGCCTACCTGGGCGACACGGGGGTGATCGATGTCGCATGACGGCGAGCGCGCCGGGTCGATCCTGCTCGAGTTGGACGACGTCTCGGTCGCGTACGGGAGCCTCCGGGTGCTGTCCGGGGTCAGCTTGGTCGTGCCCGCCGGCTGCGTCGTGGCCCTCCTCGGTGCCAACGGCGCCGGCAAGACGACGACGCTGCGGACGGTCTCAGGCCTCGTGCGGGCCGAGTCCGGGTCGGTGGTCTTCGACGGCCGACCGATCGGGCGGATGTCTCCCCACTCCATCGCCGGCGAGGGGATCGTGCACGTCCCCGAGGGCCGGGGCATCTTCCCGAGCCTGACGGTCGGGGAGAACCTGGCCATGGCCACCTACTCGCCGGTGCCGGGCACTCCCGCCTCGATGATCGAGGAAGCGGTGACGCTGTTTCCGGTCCTCGGGCAGCGACTCGGGCAGCTCGCCGGAACGCTGTCGGGTGGGGAGCAGCAGATGCTCGCCCTGGCGCGGGCGCTGGTAGCCCAGCCGCGGCTGCTCATGCTCGATGAGATATCCATGGGCCTCGCCCCCCTCGTGACCGCTGCGCTCTTCGACAAGATCAGGCAGAGCGCAGCCGCGGGGATCAGCATGCTGCTCGTGGAGCAGTACGTGGAAGCGGCGCTCGACTTGGCCGACTTCGGCTACGTCCTCGAGAAGGGAAGGATCGTCGACATGGGTGAGCCCGATGACCTCCGTTCGTCGCCGGCTCTCACCGCCGCCTACCTCGGGGCCGGGCGTTGAGCGCCGCCTCGCCGCGCCGGGCAGCGACACGGCTGGTGGCGGCGGCCGCCATGGCCGCGCTGCCAGCGACCGCGTTTGTTGTGTCGCCGGCGGCGCGCGCCGACGACAGCTCCCCCGGGAGCCAGCTGGCCGGGATCAACACCTCGGCCGTCTCGACCGGCGTCCAGGTGGCGCCGTTTACACCGAACATCGTCGGGGCCGGCAACGCCGCAGAGGGCGACCTGTTCCAGGTCTCGATGCCCTATGCGTCGTCCAACTCCTCCACAGGGCCCATGACCCAGGGGCTGGCCACGCCCGTGTACCCAGGCTCCACCGCCTCCGGGCTCGGCACCGCGCTGCAGACCTTCGCTCCGACGATCCCCCCCCAGCTCGTGAGCCTCCTCAACGACCCGGTCCTGGCCCGCTCGGCGTTCCCGCCCCAGCTCACCGCAGGCCCGTCGGGGACCGACCAACCCCCCGGCGCCGGGGCCATCGGCGTGGGCACCGCGTCCACTTCCTCCAACCAGGGTGGCACCCAGGCCACGGCGACGCTCAACGACACCGCGCCGCTCGGCAACGGCGTAGCGGGACCGATCGTGGGGGTGGGCTCGTCCACCTCCAGCACCAGCGCGTCGGTCCAGGC
>JBPCRR010000275.1:0-2720 GCA_050996645.1 Acidimicrobiales bacterium
TGGCGTGGTGGCTGGCGGTATGGCAGATGCTCGACTGGCACCTCGGCATGGCCGAGGGAGGTGACGGCGCACGCCGGCGGGCGCTCTCGCCGGCAGACGCCGTGACGCTGTCTCGATTCTGGCTCACGGCGGTCATTCCCGGGTTGGCACCGTCGTCCTGCGCACTCACGGCGGCAATCGTCGCCGGAGGGGCCAGCGACTGGCTTGACGGCACGCTGGCCCGGCGTCTTGGGCGCACGCGCCTGGGGCGAGACCTCGACACGACCGCCGATCTGGCCTTTCATGCGAAGGCCGCGATCACCGCGCATTCGACCGGCCGACTCCCCGACCTGGGGTTCTGGGCAATCGGCGGCCGCGAGGTCATCGGGATCACGCTGGCCGCCGGGGCCGTCCTCGGACGCGCGCGGCGACCGGCGATCCGCGCCCGGCCGTGGGGGGCGCTGCTGCGCACCACGGGACTGGCGATCTGTACGGCCGGGCAGCGGCGAACGGGCACCCTCATCGTCGTGATCGGCTGCCTGGTCCCGCCGCGCTCCACCGCCCCACACCTCTCGGTTGCCTGAGCGAGGCACGGGCTGGACCGGGCGGCCCGCCACCGACTTCCCTGAACGGTCAACCGTCGGAGCCCAGCCGGGCCTGCGCCGCGGCCAGGTCGTCCGGGGAGTTGATGTTGAAGAGGACGCCCTCGTCGCTGACGCGCAGCAGGCGCGGCTCCAGGCTCGCCACGACCCGCCGGACGGGCGCGACCCCCTCGGCTGCCGCCGGGGCCAGCAGCGCCCGCGCTGCCGGCTGGTAGCAGCCCAGCAGCGGCTGCAGCCCCTGGACGGCCGACTCAGCCACCACGGCGGTCGACCCCGCCGGGTCGGCGCTCATCAGCTCTCGCAGCACCGATGCCGTCACGAACGGCATGTCGGCTGCGCAGACCAGCACCGGGCGCCCGGCGGCGCACGCCAGCGCATGGACGATCCCCACCAGGGGATGGCGCGGGTGCGCGGGCTCGCGCCACACGTCGACGCCCGGCAGCGCCGGCAACCGCGTCTCCGGCTTGGCCACGATCGCCACCTCGGCGCCCACCACAGCCCGCAGCGCCGCCAGCGGATAGCAGATCAACGGACGGCCGGCCAGCGTCGCCAGCGCCTTGGCGCCACCCAGGCGCGACCCCCGTCCACCCGCCAGCAGGACACCGATCGTCGGCTCGTCCACCGCAGCGAGCATAGGCGGCCCGCACGAGGCCGCGGGCGTGCGTCCTATCATGATCGCGATGGAGGGATCAATCGAGGTCCGCAGCTGGCTGCGCTGCTATCGCTGCTGGTCCCAGAACCTCGAAGTCCAGGTGCATTACGAGGGAATTCACCGTATCGACCCCGAATCGGGGGAGCGCGGCGAGGTCGTCGACGAGATGCAGGAGGCGGTCGTCCAGTGCCTGGAGTGCATGCACGACCAGCCCCATCTGGGATTTCACAACGGACGCGTGGAGCCGATCGAGGACCGCTGGGAGAGGATGATCGCCGGCACTCCCTGGGTGGCCTCGTGCACGGTCACCGTGGATGCCGACGACGTGGAGACCTGCTCGGGGCCCGAGGCCTCCGAAGCGCTCTCCTACGCCGCCTTCGGCGACAACGGCACGCGCGAGTTCTTCACCCACGTCCGCTTCCACAAGCACGACGAGGATCGGATCGTCGTCCACCTGCTGGTGGAGCTGTACTCCCGATCGGCCGAGGAGGCCACCGAGGTGCTGGAGGAGGCCGCCCGCGGGCAGCTGTCGATCACCTCCCTGGCCGAGGAATCGCGCCCGCCGGCCTCCACCGGCGACAACCAGCACTAGGGGTCGACCCCCCACCACCAGACCGCTCAGCTGGCGCTGGGCGTGCTCGGCTCGGCCAGCCGCGGGCCCACCGACGGATCCCGAGCCCGCGCCGAGGCGCGCCGGGAGCGCTGCCACCTCCACCCCTCGCCGGCAATCAGGGCGACCGCCACCGGCACGGTTGCCGGCAGCTCGGCGAGGACGAAGAACAGCAGGTCGAAGAGCCCGGCCAGCACCAGCGTTAGCAGCGCCGTCGGCCACTGACGGCGCCCCTCGCGAGCCAGCACGGCTCCCAGCAGCCCGGCCACGAACAGATCGCCATAGCCCAACGAGATGCTTCCGAACGACTCGGACTGCAGTTGCGGCAGGCCACTGCCGGGCGCCGGAGCGGCGCTCACCAAGGTGCCGTTAGGCGCCTGCAGGAGGTCTGAGAGCACCAGCCACGCGTCGGCCACGGCCATCGCCAGGATGCCCAGCTTCAACCATCCCGGCGGGGTGACCGCCGCCAGCAGCCACCCGAGGCTCACGCAGCTCAGCGCGCACAGGAGCGTCCCGGCGCCCTGCCCGACGAGCGTCGTGCGATCCAGCCAGGCCAGCAAGAAGAGCGCCACGAACAGCGGCGCCAGCCACCAGCGCGCGCCGTGCGCGGCCCAGCCCAGCGCCAGGGCCGCCAGCAGCGGGACCGCCACCAGCGCCAGCCACGTCAGCCCGCTGGCAGTGCTGGACACGTAGCGGATCGCGAAGATCACCCCCACGATCGAGGCGATCGGGATCGCCGCCCACAGCGGTCCGGACATCCGCTCCAGCCACGCGACCCGCGGCGGGCGCCGCGGGGCCGCCACCACGCCGGCCTGCACGATCAGGACGGCGGCATCGGACGGGATGAAGCCGAGGGCCATCTCGTCCAGCGTACGCC
>JBPCRR010000365.1:0-2913 GCA_050996645.1 Acidimicrobiales bacterium
GTGCCATTGCGGGTCGTCGAGCACAACCGCGGTGCGGATGGAGCCAGCGCGCAAGGCCGCCGCGGTGAGCAGACCGCTGTCTGGTCCGACGAAGACGAGCCGCCGGTCGCCTTCGCCGGTCTCGACGGCCACCCCGCGACGCTGGGTACCAACGCCGGGATCCACCACGGCGAGGACCACCGCCGGCGCAAGCCAAGGGGCCGCCCGCCAAAGCAGCGCTGCTCCGGCCTTTACGTCGTGGCGTGGCACCTGATGGGTCAGGTCTATGACCGCTGCGTGCGGCGCCTGACGCCTGATGGCCCGGTGGACAACGCCCACGAACTCGTCGGAGAGGCCGTAGTCGGAGAGGAAGACGACCGTGTCGAGGCGCGTGCCTCGGCCCCCCGCCTCGGGCTCGCTAGCCGGCCTGGGTGTAGTGATGGGCGAGGTAGCTGTCGAGGTCGTCTTCCCGGATCCGATAGGACCGCCCCACCCGCAAAGCCGGGATCTCACCGGATTGCACCAGGCGGTAGACGGTCATGTTGGACACCCGGAGGGTTTCGGCCACCTCCGCGACGGTGAGGAACCGTGACCGGGACTCGTTTGGTTGCACCACAGGCACCATGCACCACCCTTCTCCGCCCTCCGAGCGTACGCCACTTGCGCCCGTTAGCAAAGTGGGGGGTGGGGGCAGTGTGACTGGCCGGCGCTTCGAGCTCGGCGCTGCGGGCTCGGCGCTTCAGACTCCAAGCTCGCGCGATCTCTCGGTCGCGGCGGCCACCGCGTCGAGGATGGCGTTGCGAAACGCCGCAGCCTCCAGCGCCCTGAGACCAGCCGCCGTCGTGCCGCCCGGAGAGGTCACCGCCGCCCGCAGGGACTCTGGGGTGTCGCCGGACTCGGCCAGCAGTCGCGCCGAGCCGAGCAGGGTCTGGATCACCAAGTCCCGGGACACCTCCGGCGCCAGCCCGACCGCCGCGCCGGCGTCGATGAGGGCCTCGGCGAAGAAGAACACGTACGCCGGCCCTGATCCCGACAGGCCGGTCACGGCATCGAGGAGGCGCTCGGGTAGCTGCACCACGGTCCCCACGGACGACAAGACCCCCTTGGCCCACTCGACGTCCTCGCCGCCGGCGTGTGTGCCCGCAGCGATCGCCGCGGCCCCCACACCTATCAGAGCCGGCGTGTTCGGCATCGCCCGGACGACCGCGGGCGCCCGGGCCGGCTCTCTGGGCGCGAGCCAGGTCTCGAGCTTGCTAAGCGGTATGCCCGCCATGACCGAGAGCACTCGGCGAGGCGACAGGCGGGCGATCGACCCGCACGCGACCTCTGCGTCCGCCGGCTTGACCGCGACTATGACAGCCTCGGCGGCGACGGGTTCCGCCCCGATGGTCACTCCCGGGAAACGGCCGGCGAGACCGGCCTCTGCCGATAACTCCTCCCGCCGGCCGGCCGACGCCTCGGCAACCACCACCGACGCCGGCTCGTAGGCGCCCGATGCCAATAGCCCGCTGACCAGCGCCTCTCCCATGCGGCCGCCGCCAACCACGAGCAGGCCGATCCCCGCCTTGTCGGCCGCCCGTGGCTGCTCGGAGGCCATCGACGCCATGGTAGGCCAGCGCGCGCAGCCCAGACCGCTGCGGGGCACCGAGATGGGGTACAACGTTGAGCATGGCGTCGCGCCGCACCGAGATCGACTTCAACGCCTCGCAGCGCGCCAGCCTCGGCGTGGAGGTCGAGCTGGCGCTCGTGGACAACGAGACGCGCGAGCTGAAGAGCGCCGCCATCGACATCCTCGCCGACATGGGGGCCGAGCATCCCGATGGGGAGCATCCCAAAGCCAAGCATGAGCTTCTCCAGTCGACCATCGAGATCATCACCGGTGTGTGCTCCACCGCCGGCGAGGCTCACGGCGACCTGGCGGGGACCCTCGCAGAGGTCCAGGCGGCGGCCGAAGCCAGGGAGGTCGACCTGATGTGCGCGGGGAGCCACCCGTTCTCGGCGTGGGCGAAGCAGGACATCAGCCCGCGGGAGCGCTACATGCGCCTGATCGAGCTCTACCAGTGGCCGGCGCGCAGGCTGCAGATATTCGGGGTGCACGTGCACGTGGGCGTACGTTCAGCCGCCAAGGCCATCGCCATCAGCAATGCGCTGTGCACCTACATCCCGCACTTCTTGGCTCTTTCGGCCTCCAGCCCGTATTGGGAAGGGGAGGACACCGGACTCGCCTCCGCCCGGTCGAAGGTCTTCGAGTCCCTGCCCACCGCCGGCCTGCCCTACGAGTTGGATGGCTGGCGGGAGTTCGAGGAGTTCATGGGGACCCTCATCGCAGCCAAGGCCATCGCGTCCATCCAGGAGGTCTGGTGGGACATCCGTCCCCATCCCCGCTTCGGCACCATCGAGCTGCGGATATGCGATGGGATGCCGACACTTCGGGAGGTGAGCGCCGTGGCAGCCCTGGCGCAGTGCCTCGTCGAGTGGATGGATCGCCTCATCGACCGCGGCTACACCCTTCCCACGCCCCGCACGTGGGTGACCCGCGAGAACAAGTGGCGAGCCGCCAGGTGGGGCCTGGAGGCCGAGATAATCGTCGACGACGGCAACGGACTCGCACCGGTCAAGTCAGCGATCAGGGAGCTCGTCGACGAGATGGGCCCCGTCGCCGACCGCCTGGAGTGCCAGGACCAGCTGAAGGGTTGCTTGGACATCCTCACCCACGGAGCCAGCTACTCCCGCCAACGCTCCGTCATGAGCTCGGGCGGCAGGTTGGAGGATGTGGTGGAGCAGCTCGTGACCGAGCTTCGAACCGACCGTCCGACCCCGCCAAGCTGACGACAGGGGCGGGACGCGGGCCTCCCCGGCTGACTCCACTCCCGACTCAGTCTCGCCCCCCTTCCGCGAACGGGTGGCGTCCGCGCCGGCGGGGAAGGTCAGCTC
>JBPCRR010000414.1:0-4270 GCA_050996645.1 Acidimicrobiales bacterium
CGACTTGGAGCAACCGAGTCCCGCGGGCGTGAACCGCCCAGCGCGCCGAGCCGAGAAGGAGGGCCGCGCCGCCTGCCATGCGGGCGCCACCCAGCTCGACCGACGGATCAGGGGTGAACAGCCTCGCCCCGTGCACGAACGCCGCCGCCCCGGTGGCAACGAAGCCGCCGAGGAGGGCCCAGCGCGCCCAGCGGGCGGGGCCAGTCACCTCCGGGCCCGTGGCGGTAAGGGCAACCCCTGACGCCGCCACCAACATGGTGACGAACTCGGCGACGAATAGCGCCTGGGCGGCCGCGTCCGACATCAGCCGTAGCTTGCCGGATCCCGGCTCACGCGGCCGGTTGGGGCGACACCGGCGGGACGTGACCCCCGGCTCGTGCCAGCGCGGCTAGGGCGTCGGAGAGCGTGCTCACGGCAACCACCTGGAGATGCGGACCGGCTTCGCGGCGCGCCTCTGCGAGCTCGCCTTTTGGCACCAGGAACAGCTGCGCGCCGCTCCGGCGAACGGCGACGGTCTTTTGCGCCACTCCCCCGACGTCGCCCACGCTGCCGTCGAAGTTGATGGTGCCGGTGGCCGCGACGGCGTGGCCTCCGGTGAGCTGGCCCCCGGAGAGCACGTCGATCAGCCCCAGGGTGAGAGACAGCCCGGCGGATGGGCCGCCGATTGCCCCAACGTCGACGGTGACGTTGAACGGCAGCTGGAAGGTCAACCTGGGCTCGGCGGTGACCCCGAGGAACGCCTTCGCGGGGTCCGCCGGCCCTTGCCCGCGAAGCGCCGGGGTGCCGGTGAGGCGAGCCTGAAGGGCGCGCACCGTCGTGACGCCGTGGGGGTCGATGCGCCGGACCGTGATGGCGATGCGGTCGCCCGGATGCGCCGCGTGGATGGCTTTGACGACGTCGGCAGCCGTCTTGACCGCCGTGGCCCCGACGGCGATGACGAGGTCGTTGCACTGGATGCCGGCCTTGGCTGCGGAGGAGCCCGGTTCGACCACGTCGATCTGAGCACCCTGATCGTTTTCCCCTACCTGGTAGCCCACGGCACGCAAAGCCACGACAGCGGCTTCCTCCGTGGATCCGGTCATCTGCTGGGTGTCCTCGCAGCCGATCTGCGACCTCGGGGTCCTGCCAAGGATCGCGCTCGCCGGCACCAGCTGCTTCCCGTCGTGGAAGCGACCCAAGAGCCTCGCCCAATTGAGGAGGAACTCTGTTGGCGTGGCCGGCGCGACGAGCACGTCGACCATGCGCAGCTCACCGGAGATCGGGTGGAGCTTGGCGGCCGGCACCCCGAGGCGGGCGCAGGGGGTGCCATCGGGCAGGACGAGCTGTATGGCTCCCGGCCGCAGCTTGCACCCCGGATCCGTCGTGAGCAGGGGGGCAGTGCCCGGTGAAAGTGCGTAGTACTGCTTGGCCCCGCGAACCACCACCATCGTCGCGCCGGTCACGACGATGACAACCACCGCCAACCAAAGAACCAACCTCGTGCGCATCAGGCGGGGAGAGGGGCTTCTTGTAGCATCGTGGCGGTCGTGGTCACATCGCAGCTTTCGTCGGGGTCGGTCCGCTGCCATCGGTGGGACCCGGGAACGGGAACGGGGGCACACAGCCTGCCATGAGCACCGACCCCGCCGGCGTCGCGCCCCAGCACCGCCGGCGCCGGAGGTCCGACCGGCTCAGACAAACGACTGGACGGCTGCAACCCCGCGGTGCCCGGCTCCGGGTCGCGGAGAGGTTCCCACGCCGGCGTAGCACCTCCAGGGCCGCCGGGTGGAGGCGGCTGCGCGGAGTCGTGTCGCTGGTGGTCCTCGCCGGCGCCCTCGGTGCCGCCCTGGCGATGGCCTTGGCCGGGGTTGCGGCGCTGATCGCGTACCTCTTGCATCAGGCCACCAATGGGTGACCCCGGGGTCAGCGAACGGCGCCGCGCGGTCGCGCTCGCCGGCCACACTGGCGATGAGCCTGCGGCCCGCCAGGCATTGACCGACCCGGCACCGGCGGTGCGCGCCACGGCTCTGGGCGCGCTCGGTCGGCTGCGCTCGTTGGACGACGCCGAGCTTCTCGCTGCGCTGGGCGACCCCCACCCGGTCGTGAGGAGGAGAGCCAGCGAGCTGGCAGCGTCCGGCGGTCCGGCGATGCTGGCCGCCCTTTGCGCCGCGTTGCACGACGCCGACCACACGGTGGTCGAGGCTGCCTGCTTCGCCCTCGGCGAGGCGGCACCGCCACTCGACCCTGACGCCCGCCGGCCGCCGGGGTCCGACGACCTGGTGCGCGCCGTCGTCGTCGCGCTCGGCGCTGTGGCCCGGTCCCATGACGACTCCCTCTGCCGGGAGACCGCGGTGGCCGCGCTCGGATCCATCGGGGACCCAGCCGGCGTGGACTCGATCCTCGCCGCCATGGGGGACAAAGCCACGGTGCGCCGGCGCGCCGTGCCCGCCCTATCTCCTTTCAGCGGCCCGGATTTCGACGCCGCCCCCCGGGCGACGCTAGGCGACCGCGACTGGCAGGTGCGCCAAGCCGCCGAGGACCTGACAGGTGCCGCCCCGGAGGCATGAGCCGGCTCACATAAACAGGTCCTTGACTGCGTCGAGCTCCTCGAGGCACTTTCCGGCGCCCAGCACAACGCATTCGAGGGGAGCGTCGACCAGGTGGACCGGGATCGCGGTCTCTGCCTCGAGGCGGCGATCGAGCCCGCTGAGCATCCCACCGCCACCGACGAGATGGATGCCCTGGCTGATCAGGTCCTGGGCGAGCTCGGGCGGAGCGGCTCCCAGGCACTTGACGACCGAGGCGATGATCGCGCTCACCTGCTCGTCGATGGCCTCGCGCACCTCCTCGGGGCCAAGGATGACTGTCTTCGGCAACCCCGTCATCAGGTCCCGGCCGCGGACCTCGGCCTTCACCGCACCTTCCATCGGCCACGCCGAGCCGATGGCCATCTTTATCTCCTCGGCGGTTCTCTCGCCGATGGCTATCCCGTACTCGCGGCGCACGTATGTCTGGATCGCGGCGTCGATGTCGAAGCTGCCGACCCGGATCGCCTCGAGTGCCACGACTCCGCCCATGGATATCACTGCGGTCTCACTCGTGCCGCCCCCGACGTCGACCACCATGTTGCCAAGGGGCTCGTGGATCGGCAGCCCGGCTCCGATGGCGGCTGCCATCGGCTGCTCGATCAGGTAGGCGCCGTTGGCTCCGGCGCCTCGGGCCGCTTCCTCGACCGCCCTGCGCTCAACCTCGGTGATCGCCGACGGCACGCATATCAGCACCCGCGGCCGGTTGAACCGGGAGATCCCGGCGCGCTGGAGCAACAGGCGGATCATGCGCTGGGTGATGTCGAAGTCGGTGATGGCTCCTTTTCGCAGCGGGCGTACCGCCACGATGTAGCCGGGTGTCCTCCCTATCATCTGCCACGCCTCGTGGCCCATTGCGAGCACGTCTTGGGTGCGGCTGTTGAGGGCGATCACCGTCGGCTCGTTGAGGACGATCCCCCTGGCACGGGAGTACACCAGGGTGTTGGCTGTACCGAGGTCGATGGCGAGGTCTCTAGCCAGCACCGGCCTACGTGACGGGACCCGGCGGGTCCTCGGGCCCTTCGGCGTGCCCTGCGGGAGGTCCCTGGGCGGAGAGGCTCGGTCGGCGGCGGAGAGCGACCTCGTCGGGCCGGCGGCCGCCGGGTGGGTGGTCGGGGGCGAGCGCTCGCAGCCCCCGGTGGAAGCTCGCCATATTGGCCTCCACCGACCTGGGCTTGCGGTGACGCAGCACCAGCGCCGAGCTTATAACTACCGCCACCACGACCGCACCCGCGAGGTACATGAGGTTGCTCACGACCACCGACGCGATCAACTGGTCACCCCGGCGATGTCCTGGGCGCCCGTGCCCCATCCCTCTCCGCCCTCCCAGCGTTCCCGCTTCCAGATGGGCATGGTGGCCTTCAAGGCGTCGATGGCCCACCGGGCCGCCTCGAACGCGTCATCGCGATGCGGTGCCGAGATCGCCACGACCACCGATACCTCCCCGACCGACAGCCTGCCCGAGCGGTGCCACAACAGCACCCGCCCGAGCGCCGGCCAGCGCTGGCGAGCCTCGGTCGCCAGCGCTCCGAGGCGGGGCTCGACTTGCTCGGAGTAAGCCTCGTACTCCAGCTCCGATACCCCCGGGCGGCCCTCGGAGTGGTCCCTAACAAACCCTGAGAACACCACCACCGCTCCGCAGTCGGGCCGCGCGACCCACTGAGACGCCTCGGCCATGGAGAGGGAGTCGGCGACCAGCGCGACCC
>JBPCRR010000137.1:0-6640 GCA_050996645.1 Acidimicrobiales bacterium
GCCCCTAACTCTCGAAGGGCAGCAGCCCGGCCCACAGCACGTCTACACCTTGCTTCCCCCCGTGGTCCACTCCGGCGCTGCGCAACGCTACGAGGCGACCATGAGCCGTTCGGCGGAGCTTCACGGAGCGCTGTTGGAGCACTTCGGAGCTGTGCAGGCAGCCTACGGAGTGTGCCTCGCGTACCGCCTGAGGTACGCGATGCAGTTCAACGCCCGCGAAGCAATGCACATGCTTGAGCTGCGCACCACCGCGCAAGGACATCCGGAGTACCGCAAGGTGTGCCAGCAGATGCACGTCCTGATAGCCGAGAAAGCCGGGCACCGGGCATTGGCGGAACTGATGAGTTTCGTGGACCACGCCGACTACGAGCGCAGCGGCTTGGAGCGCCTAGCGGGGGAGCGGCGGGCCGAGCAACGCAGACGGGACATCCCGAGCATCGGTCAGCGGTAGCTAAAGCTCAGGTCGATCTCGGGATATACCCTCTTGCTAAACGGGAGGTGGATGGCCTATCCTTCTCCAGTACGGGCGGAGGGATTGGAAACCCCTCTATGACTACGTTTCGTCTGCCCGGGCTCGCAACGCTCGTGGTGACCGCGTCGCTGGCAACCGGGGCCGGCCAGACCGGCCTCGCCAGTCACCCCCCTTCGGCCCAGGCGGCCAATTCGGCCCAGGCGGCTCAATCTGCCCACCGAGGCTACGCGACATACGTAGTCCGTCCAGGCGACAGCTTGTGGGCGATCTCGCGGGCGCGAGGTCTCAGCGTCGCGCAGCTTGCCACAGCGAACACGATGCGCCCGAGCGACGTGTTGATCATCGGGCGCCGCCTTCGGATACCGACCCGTAGCGGGGGAGCGGGGGGCTCGGGCCTGGCCGCGGGGGGAAAGGGTGGGGGGCATTCGGCGACGACCGCGGCTGTCGCCACCCGTGCGGGCTCCGCCACGGCGGCTTCGGACTTCTGCGAGACCTTCACGCCGACGGCGGGGCCTCGCCGGGTGCTGCCGGCCGCCCTGGCGGCGAACCCCGGCCGCCTGGCCCTGCGCCCGCTCTTCGTGCGGTGGTCCGAGCAGTACGGCGTACCGGCGGCGCTCACTGAGGCCATCGCATGGCAGGAGTCAGGTTGGCAGGTTGGAGCGGTTTCGTCGGCGCAGGCGGTCGGCGTCGGCCAGCTGCTGCCCACCACGGCCGACTTCGTAAGCCATCAGTTGATCGGCACCAACCTCGATATCACGACGGCAAACGACAACATCAGGATGAGCGCCAGATACCTCGCTTACCTGCAGAGCGAAGAGGGAAGCATCTGCCGGACCGTCGCTGCCTACTACGAGGGCTCGGCAAACATGGCGCGCTTCGGGGTTTTCCCGGAAACCGAGCCGTACGTAGCCAGCGTGGAGGCGTTGGTACCTCGCTTCGATTGACCTTCCGGGCGGGCTCGCCGTGCCCTTGCGCGCGCTGATGAGATCACCCCCAGAGGTCCCACGGAGGCGGTGAAACCTGTCTTGGACCGAGCCCTGTCGCGGGCTGGCTCCGTAAATGGAGCGGCCGGGTCTATCATCCCGGCTCCGACCACCGGCCTGCCACGCCGGCAAAGCGCTGTACCCTCGGGCCGGCAACGCCGACCACGACAGCCCGCTCTCGACCCCGACAGCCCGCTCTAAGGAACCCCCACCACAAATGCCTGACGAAGATCTCGAAGAAGAGCTGATCGAGGACGAGGAGCCCGAGGTCCCCGAAGACCTCGACGAGGAGGATCTGGAGGTCGTCGACGTCGAGGACGAGGACGAGGTCCTCGCGGTGGTTGACGACGACCTGGTGGAGGTCGTCCCCGCGATCGACACAAAGGCCGTTGCCCGGGACGAGGACGAAGAAGACGACGATGACGACGACGAGGACTCGGACGACGTGGAGGCGAGCCTGGACGTGATCCTCAAGGAACGCATGGTCGTCGCCGACGATGACGACGACGAGGAGGACGACACGCCCGACGGCGACGAGCGCGGGGAGAGCCCCCTGAAGGTTCTGCCCAAACAGCCCGGCGAGTTCGTGTGCCAGTCGTGCTTCCTGGTGAAGCACCCCAGCCAGCTCTCGGACCCCAAGCGCCAGTTCTGCCGTGATTGCGTATAGAGGAGAGACCCTGGTGACCGAAGAGCAGAGCAAACAAGACCCGAGACGCTCGAACGCCGAGGCGGTACTGGACCTGTTGTTCTACGCGCCCATCGGTCTCGCCCTCAACGTCCGTGAAGAGCTGCCCCGCCTGGCCGAAAAGGGCCGCCAGCGCCTCGAGAGCCAACTCACCACCGCACGCTTCGTCGGGCAATTCGCGGTCAATCAAGGCCGGCGGGAGGTCGAGCGCCTTGTCGACCGCCTGGCCGCCGACGGCCAGGCACCGGTCGGTGACCCGGCCAACACCGCGGCCAGCGACCCAGTCGACATCCCGACGAGCGAGGCTGGAAGTTCGCCTGCATCGGGTGGCGCCGGCGCGAAGGCTCCCAGGCCGCCGAGGGCCCAGAAGGTAGGGGTGGCCGCCGCCGCCACCCGGAAGGCTCCATCGCCTGCCGCCCTGGCCATCCCGGGATACGACTCCTTGTCCGCGTCTCAGGTGGTCCAGCGCCTCGCGGGGCTGTCTGCCCCCGAGCTGGAGTCGGTGCGGGCCTACGAGGCGACATCGCGTAACCGCCGGACGATATTGACCCGCATCAGTCAGCTGCAGCTCCAAGGTCGCTGATAGGCCGCCGAAACATCAACCGCCGTCTACCACAGGAGGAGGAGATGGAAGCCGCACGACTTGCCGTCGCCGGCGACCTCGATCGCCTCACAACTATGTGGGACCAGGCGACGGTGGAGCTCACCGGCCATCGAGGCGGGGAGTTGCTCGCCGTCACCCTCGCCGGCCCCGCAGCTGTGGAGGTGTCCCTCGATTCCTACCTGCACGACCCTGACCGCATCATGGTCGTCGGCACCGTCGATGATTACCCCCTCGGCTTCGGTGCCGGACGGACCGACCGCAGCGGGGTGCGCCCGATGGGAGCGGTGGAGGCCATTTACGTCGAAGCGGAAGCACGCCACATCGGTGTCGGTGAGGCCATGCTCGAGGTGATGCTCGAGCGGTGGCAGTCGCAGGGGTGCCTGGGCGCCGACGCCCCGGCGCTTCCTGGAAATCGGGCCGTGAAGGCCTTCTTCGAAACGAACGGCTTCATCGCCCGGCTCCTGGTGATGCATCGCCCGCTGACCGTCGAGCCGGGGCGGGAGTCCCGGGTGCCGCCGGCGGTGGTCGCGTCCGCAGCAGCGGTTGAGGGCCGCCCCGAGCTGTGCGTCGGGGCGGTGGCGCTCGACGCGGACCGTCTCCTGCTGGTCCGCCGTGGCCGCGGCGCGGCACAAGGCAGGTGGTCGGTACCCGGCGGGAGGGTGGACTGGGGCGAGACGATGGCCGAGGCGGTGGTGAGGGAGCTAGGTGAAGAGACCGGTCTCGAGGGCGTGTGCGAGGAGCTCCTCGGTTGGGCGGAGCGACTGGACGAGCGGGACCACTTCGTGATCGCGGACTTCCGGGTGACGGTGCTCGACGCCGGCGGCTTGGTCGCCGGCGATGACGCCGCCGAGGCTATGTGGGCACCACTCGGAGACGTGGCGGAGATGGACCTGGTCGAGGGCCTCGCAGAGTTCCTCCACGACCATGGGATCCTGCCGACCTTCACCTGATGGACCGAGGCGCTGAGGTCCCCCTTGGCGCGACTCCGATCTACCCTTCAGCGAGCTCGCCATCGCGGAGATCGCTTCTCTACAAAGGACCTCGGGCCCTCGCTGAAGTCCTCGCTGCGGGAGACCCGACTTGCCGCATCGGCGGTTGCCCGCCACGCAGCATGGTCATCCCCCATCCACGTGCTGGCAGCCACGCGGCTCTCCCACACGGCCAGTGGTGCATTGGAGGTGATCCTGGTAGCCAGCTCGAGCGCAGCCGTCAACGCCATCCCGGGTTCGACCACCCGGTTGACCAACCCCAAGTGGTAGCCACGCTCGGCCGAGATGGGGTCGCCTGTGAGGATCATCTCCATGGCCACCTTCTCGCCAAGGGCGCGGGGGAGTCGGAACAGTCCGCCGCCCGCCGCGACCAGTGACCTTTTCACCTCCGGGAGCCCGAACACTGCGTTGCGGGAGGCGACGATGAGGTCGCACGCCAACGCCAGCTCCAAGCCGCCTGCCACGGCGGGACCCTCCACGGCTGCGACAAGCGGCTTCTTGTGCTCCCGACGGGTCAGGCCCGCAAACCCCCCTCGCTCCGTGAAGATGCCGCGGGCCTCGCCAGCGGCGATGGCGTGGAGATCGGCACCGGCGCAGAACACCGGTCCCTCAGCGGCGATCACGGCGGCCCAGATCTCGGCGTCGTCCTCGACCCCGTCCACCGCCCGCTCGAGGCCGGCTGCCATCGCCTTGTCAATGGCGTTTCGGACCTCGGGACGCCGCATTGTCACGACGGCCACTCGTTCGCAGACCTCGAATGTCACGAGCTGCGTGGGCACGCGGGCCTCCTCGCTGCTCGCCGTCAAGGGGTACCGGGCGGGGCGGAGCCGGACGGCTCCTTGACGCCCACCGCCAGCGGCGCCGGCGGCACAGGAGTCTGGGGGGCGGCTCCAGCCTGGGGATCAGGGGGAGCCTCGGGCGCGACGGGGGGCTCGGTCGCGCTGGGAGCTTCGGTCGCGGTGGGAGGTCGAGCGGGAGGTCGGCCAGGATCCTCTGAGCGCCCCCGGGGGGCCGGTCGGCGGATGGGCCCCGGCGGCGGCGGCATCGTGACGCCAAGCATGGTGGCCAATGCGGGGATCCTCCCCACCTGCTGGCGCGCCGCTCGGATGAGATCGCTTCCGGGGTTCTCCGGCAGGCCGGCCGGCTGGACCACTCGACGAACGGGGGAGTCGACCAGCGCCTCGAGCAGGGTGAGCCACCTGTCCGGCGGGGTATCGGGGCTCATGGCAGCTCCGGCTGCCGCGCTCATCCGCTCCGAGAGGTCCGCGCCGAGCCGGCAGGAGGGGTTGGGTGGGCGCGACGCCACTCTCAGAGCGCGGACCACGCGCCCCTCTTCGAGGTTCGACACGATCTCATCTGTCCACTCCTGGCGCTGGGACTCCAAACGGCGCTCGAGTGCTTCGCGCAACGTGGTGGCCAAGCCCCTCGTCTCGTCGTCGCGGGCCGCGTCGGCCCCCGCTACGACCGAGCGGAGGTCCCGCAGGCTGATCTCCTCGAGGGACTTGACCGCCGCTTCCGCCCGGTCCCGCCACTCGGCCGCCTTCAACGGCGGCAGGAGGCGTTCGGCGAGGCCCATCAGCGCGTCGGCGTTCGGAGCCGGGCGTCCCTCAGCCGCAGCCTTCTCCATTTCGAGGTGGATGGCTGTTCGCACGGCGGGGATGCCGCCGCGCAGGACTTGCTGCGCGACGACCTGCTCCTCGGGGGATAGCGCCGCGAGAGCGGCGTTGCGATGGGTGTGCGCAGGGTTGATGCGCCGCGCGCCGCTGGGCTCGCTTTCGGCGCGGCGCCGATTGGCCGCTTCGCCGGCGGAGCCCCGCCGGGAGGAGGTTTGGCTGGAATCCATGCGACCCGAAGGCGGGCGGTCGCGGCGCTCCCGGTGGTCCTCGGCGGGCCGGGCGTTGCGCTCAGAGGTGTTGGCGCGGCGCCCGGGTTCGCCCTCGGAGCGCCTGGGCTGCCCGCCCGGCCCATCCGGGTTCCCGCTGCCGGGGACGGCCCGAGCGCCCGAACGCTGGCCCCCCCGTTCACGTGAAGGCGGACGGTCGCCGCCGCGCCCGGCGCCGGCGGTGCGTCGGGGGACGGCCGCGTCGTCTCCGCGGTGGCGGGTGCGGGCGTGCTCGCCCGGGCGCCGGTCAGCCTTGCCGACCAGCTGCGTGGTCACCCCGGGGACCTCGGACCGCACCGGGCCGATCACCTCGATGCGCTCCGGTTCGGACCTCTTCTTCACCTGGGGGGCAGAGATGGCGAGGATGGTGATCCCGTCGATCTCGAAGTCGGCCTCGGCCCGCACAACGTCGCCTGGCTTGGCGCCATCATAGAGGAGGGACGCTTGAAAAACGCCTTTCGGCTGGCGCGCGCCAGCGGCTCGCCATGTCCAGTTCCCGTCGGGCCTGGCGCTTGTCAGCTCGATCTCGATCCGACGCGACACGGTTGACCAACCTACAACGTCGGCACTTGGCCGCCACGCGACATCGATGCTGGCGAGCGGTAGTGTCCCGGCGGTGGAGCTGCCTCCGGTCCTGCTCGTGCACGGCTTCGCTTCCTCCTTCGAGCGCAACTGGCGCGAGCCTGGATGGGTGGACCTGTTGGAAGAGGCCGGCCGGCGCGTGATCGGGGTCGACCTCCCGGGCCACGGAAGTGCTGCCAAACCCCACGACCCCGCCGCTTACGCGAACCTCGAGAAGGCGGTGAAGGCGGTGCTTCCTGATGAGGGGATTGTCGACGCAGTCGGGTTCTCCCTCGGAGCCATGCTGGTGCTTCGCGTGGCCGCCGCGGCCCCCGAAGGCTTTGGTCGCATCGTGGTCGGGGGAGTTGGAGCCAATGTCTTTCGCCAGCTCGACCCGGAGCCTGCGGCGAGGGCCATCGAGAGCGGCGATACCAGGCCAGGTTACCCCGCCGTGGCGCAAGCAC
>JBPCRR010000062.1:0-9920 GCA_050996645.1 Acidimicrobiales bacterium
CGCCGGCGGCGCGCGGAGCTGAAGGAGCGGCTGAAGATGGGCTCGATCACCCTCCGCGAGCTGTTGTTGGAGGCGGACGTTGCCGAGGTGATCGGCAAGATGCAGGTGCTGTCGGTGCTCGAGTCCCTGCCCGGCCTCGGCAAGGTCAAGGCGCGGCGGGTGATGCAGGAAGTTGGGATCAGCGAGACCCGCCGCCTCCAGGGGCTGGGGGATCAGCAGCGCAAGAAGCTGCTCGAACAGCTGTCCTGAGCGAGCGCTTCGCCGAGTGATTCTCATAGTGTCCGGCGCCGGCGGCGTCGGCAAGGGCACGGTCGTGAGCCGCTTGATCGAAGCCGATCCGACGCTGCGCCTCTCGCTCTCGTGGACAACGAGGGCGCGCAGACCGGGCGAGGCCGAGGACGCGTACGTGTGGGTGGATCGGGAGCGGTTCATGGACCGGGTGCGCGCCGGGGGCTTCTTGGAGTGGAACGAGTTCGCCGGCAACGGCGCGCTCTACGGAACCCCAAGCCTCGAGGCCGAGGACTTGCAAGGCGACCGCGACATCGTGTTGGAGATAGACCCAAACGGCGCGGCACAGGTCAAAGCGCGCCGCCCCGACGCCGTGATGGTCCTCCTTACAGCACCGTCGCCCGAGGTTCAAGAAGGCCGCCTTCGCGGCCGCGGCGACGACGACGCCGCCGTCGTCAGGCGCCTCGAGGTTGGGCGCCAGGAGGAGCTGCGCGCCCGCCAGATCGCCGATCACGTGGTGGTCAACCGCGACGTCGAGCAAGCTGTCGAGGAAGTGGCGGGTATACTTGAGCGCTACCGCGCCCGCTGAAACCCCAGCGCGCCGACCGGACCAGGAGCATCACAGACGATGGCCGAACGCCGCCCCACCATGATGGACCCGCCCGTGGAGACCCTGCTCGACCGAGTGGACTCCAAGTTCACGCTGGTGACAGTTTCGGCGATGCGGGGCCGGCAGATCAACTCATACTTCAACCAGCTCGGGGAGGGGCTCGGCACCATCGTCCCGCCCCAGGTGACGTCGGTGTCCCGCAAACCCATGTCGATCGCCCTCGAGGAGGTCGCAGCGGGCAAGATCACCTATCACCGCCCGGAGGACGAGCCCGACGCCGAGGCGGTTGACGACCCCGCTTCGGAGGACGGGCAATAGCCGAGGGTTCCGGCGCCCTGGCCGGGCGAAGGGTCGTCCTCGGAGTCAGCGGAGGTATCGCGGCGTACAAGGCGGTCGAGGTTTGCCGGTTGTTGATGGACGCCGGAGCTTTCGTGAGCCCGGTCCTGACCGCAGACGCCACCCGCTTTGTCGGGGCCCTGACCTTCTCCGCGCTCGCCTCTGAGCCGGCGCGCACCGGCTTGTTCGACGGCCCCGATCCGATCCCCCACACGCGCCTCGGCCAGCAGGCCGACCTGGTGGTGGTGGCTCCCGCCACGGCGCGCGTCCTCGGCGCGTACGCAGCTGGCATCTCCTCGGACCTGCTCGTCGCGACCCTTCTCGCGACGCGCGCCCCTGTGGTCGTCTGCCCCGCAATGCACACCGAGATGTGGGAGCACCCGGCGGTGGTGGACAACCTGGAGCTGTTGGCCCGCCGTGGCGTGCAGGTGGTAGCGCCGGGCACTGGCCGCCTCGCTGGCGGCGACAGCGGACCCGGGCGCCTCGCCGAGCCGGCCGACATCGTGGCGGCCGCCATCGAGCTCCTCCGCCGTGGCGGGGAGCTCACCGGGGTGCGCGCCCTCGTCACGGCAGGGGGCACCCGAGAGCCGATCGACCCGGTCAGGTTCGTCGGGAACAGATCCTCGGGCAAGCAGGGCCACGCGATCGCCGCCGAGCTGGTCGTCCGGGGAGCTGAGGTGACCCTTGTCACCGCCGCTCATGCAGCGGGCGTGGCGGGCGCGAAGGTTGTCAACGTGGAGACCGCTGCCGAGATGGAGACGGCGGTGCTCCAGCAAGCGGAGTCCCAGGACTTGGTGGTGATGGCCGCGGCGGTCGCTGACTTCCGACCGAAGGCGGTGTCTTCGCTCAAGTTGAAGAAGTCCGACGGGGTGCCTGAGGTCGTGCTCGAGCCGACCACCGACATCCTGGCCGCGCTCGGGCGGCGGCGCCGGCCAGGCCAAGTGCTGGTCGGCTTCGCTGCCGAGACCGTGTCCGCCGAGGGGAACGGCGAAGGAGCCGCTGCCGGCGCCGGCGCCCCCGCCTCGGATCAGCTCCGGGCTTTCGCGGAGTCCAAGCTCGCGGACAAGGGCGCCGATCTGATCGTCGCCAACGACGTGTCGGCGGAGGGGACCGGCTTCGGGCACGACACCAACGCGGTCTGGATCGTGTCGGCCGACCGCGAGGCCGTCGAGGTGCCGCTGGCGGACAAGCGCCAGGTCGCGACGGCGGTGGTCGACGCCATCGTCGCCTACCGTGGGCGCCGGCGAGCCCCTTGACCGCCCGCCACTGACCGAGGAGCGCTGTGAGCACCTGGACGTTTACTTCTGAATCGGTGACCGAGGGCCACCCCGACAAGATGGCGGACCAGATCTCCGACGCGGTGCTCGATGCGATCCTGCGCGAGGACCCGACCGGCAGGGTCGCCTGCGAGACGTTGCCAACGACGGGTCTGGTCGTGGTCGCCGGCGAGATCACCACGACCGCCTACGTGGACATACCGACCCTTGTGAGAGAGGTCGTCACCTCGATCGGCTACACGAGCTCGGAAATGGGTTTCGACGGCCGCACCTGCGGGGTCACGGTGTCGATCGGCTCGCAGTCGCCCGACATAGCCCAAGGGGTGGACACCGCCATGGAGGTCCGCTCGGGCACCAGCGGCGAGGACGTCCTCAACGCGCAGGGAGCCGGGGACCAGGGGATGATGTTCGGCTACGCGTGCGACGAGACCGAAGACCTGATGCCCATGCCGATCTGGCTCGCGCACCGACTCTCGCAACGCCTGTCCCAGGTCCGCAAGGCGGGGGTCTTGCCGTATCTGCGCCCAGACGGCAAGACCCAGGTCAGCTTCGACTACGAGGACGGCCGGCCCGTTCGCCTGAGGACCGTGCTCGTCTCCACCCAGCACCGCCCCAGCGTGGACCTCGAAACCCTACTCAAGCCTGACCTGCGCGACCACGTGATCAGCCCCCTCGTGCCCGCCGAGTTCGCCGACGACGACTACCAGGTGCTGGCCAACCCCACCGGCAAGTTCGAGCTGGGCGGACCCCACGCCGACGCTGGGTTGACGGGGCGCACGATAATCGTCGACACCTACGGCGGTGCGGCACGCCACGGCGGGGGGGCTTTCTCGGGCAAGGATCCCTCGAAGGTCGACCGCTCGGCTGCCTACGCTGCGCGCTGGGTGGCCAAGCACGTGGTCGCATCCGGCGCAGCGAGGCGCTGCGAGATCCAGGTGGCCTACGCCATCGGGGTGGCCCGGCCTGTCTCTGTGATGGTCGAGACCTTTGGCACCGAGAGCGTCGACCCGGTCAAGATTCGCCAAGGCATCGACGAGGTCTTCGACCTCCGGGCGGCGGCGATCATCGCGGACCTCGAGCTGCGCCGGCCGATCTACCAGAAGACCGCCGCCTACGGCCACTTCGGGCGCCCGGAGAAGGAGTTCAGCTGGGAGCACACCACCCGGCTCGACGACTTCCGCTCCGCCCTCGGGCTCTAGAGCGGGCCGGCCATCTCCGGCGAGGCGCCGGCGACACCGCGGGCGGTGGGCGTGCTGCCCGACATCGCCGCGATCGACAAGGTCTTCGACTACGAGGTGCCCGCCGGTCTCTCAGCGGACGTGAGGGTGGGCACGTTGGTGCGGGTCCGCCTGGGGCGCCGCCGCGTGGGCGGTTGGGCGGTCGCCGACGTGGAATGCGGGGAACGGCGTGCGCTGCGGCCGGTGGCCAAGGTGACCGGGTGGGGACCCGAACCCGAGACAATCGACCTGGCCGCATGGGCCGCGTGGCGCTGGGCTGGACGCACCGCCACCTGTCTGCGGACGGCGTCTGCGGACTTCGCGGTGAGCGAGCTGCCCCCGCCGGCCACCTCCCCCCCAGCGCCGCCACCGAGCGGGTGGCTGTCGGCCCTCGTCGGCGAGGCGCTCGGGCGACCGTTTGGGTTGTTGCGGTTGCCGCCGGCGTGCGACTTGACCCCCGTAGTCGCCCAGGTCGCCCAGCGCGGCCCGACCCTCGTGGTGTTGCCGACCGGCCAACGTGCCTCGATCCTCGCGGGGCGGCTTCGCCGCGCGGGCGCCGGCGTCGCCTTGCTGCCGGGCGAGTGGCCGCAGGCCCGCTCGGGTGCCGGCGTGGTCATCGGGACCCGCGGCGCCGCGTGGGGGCCCTGCCCGGGCCTGGCAGCGGTGGTGGTCATAGACGGCCACGATGAGGCGCTCGTGCATCACCCCCCCCCGACGTGGGACGCCACGACTGTGGCAGCCGAACGTGCGGCGCGTGCGGGGGTTCCCTGCCTGGTCACCTCGCCGTGCCCGACCCTGGACCTGGTGGGCGCTGCGGCGCCTGTTCATCCCGGCGCGGATCAGGAGCGCTCGGGTTGGGCCACCCTCGAGGTGATCGATCGGCGTGGCGACGACCCTCGGCTCGGTCTCTACTCCGAGACCCTCGGCAGGCGTTTGAGCCGAGCCGCCGCCGCCGTCTGTGTGCTCAATCGCACCGGGAGGGCGCGGCTGCTCGCGTGCGGCCCGTGCGGCTCGTTGGCCCGTTGCGAGCACTGCGGCGCGGCCCTGTCCGAAGCGGGCGACGCCGCGGCTTCGGGTGCGCTGCGCTGCGGGCGCTGCGGGGAGGGCAGGCCCCGGGTCTGCGCCGAGTGCGGCTCCACCCGGCTACGGCAGCTGCGTGTCGGGGTGTCGCGCGCCCGTGAGGAGCTCGAGGCCCTGACCCGCCGCCCGGTCGGCGAAGTGACCTCGGCCACGGTGGACCTGCCCGATGCGCCGATCCTGGTGGGGACCGAGGCGGTGCTCAACCGGGTGCGGCGATGCGATGTCGTGGCGTTCCTCGACTTCGACCAGCACCTGCTTGCGCCCCGCTACCGCGCCAACGAGGAGGCGTTGGCGCTCCTCGCCGGCGCCTCGCGGCTGGTGGGCGGGCGCTCGGGCCGGGTACTGGTGCAGACCCGCCTCCCGGATCACGAGGTCCTTCGCGCGGCAGCGAGCGGGGAGCCGGGGCGGGTGAACGAGGTGGAGCGCGGCACCCGCCGGGCGCTAGGGCTCCCGCCGTTTATGACCTTGGCTGCGATCTCTGGGGAAGCCGCCGCTTCCTACGCTGCGAGGGTCGCCGCCGCGGCTGCGCTCGAGCTGCGGGGCCCCGACGAAGGACGTTGGTTGTTGAGTGCGCCCGATCCGAAGACCCTGGCCGATGCGCTCGCCGCGGTACCGAGGCCGGCGGGGAAGCTGAGCATCGAGGTGGACCCGCGCCGGATCTAGCGTGGGCCTAGACCCAACGCTGGCGGCGCAGCTCGTAGATGGCGATGGCGGCGGCGGTGGCGACGTTGAGCGAGCCCACCCGGCCGAGCAGGGGAACAAACGCGACCGCGTCGCAGGCCGCGAGGGTCGGCCCGGACAGCCCGTGGTCCTCGTGGCCCACCGCAAGGCACACGTCGCTGCCCGCGCCGAGCTGGTGCAGCGGGACCGCCGCGTCCGCGAGCTCGAGGCCCACCACGACGTAGCCGTCGTCGCGGGCTGCGTCGGCCGCGTCGGCGCCGCTGCCGAAAACAGACCACGAAAGGTACCTCTCGGTGCCCATCGAGGTCTTGCCCACCTTCGGATGCGACGGCGAGACCCCGCCGACGATGTAGAGCTGCTCGACCCGGTATGCGGCTGCGGTCCGCACGATCGCACCGACGTTCCACGGCGAGGACACCCCGTCGAGCAGGAGCGACAGCCTGCCGCTTGTGCGGCGGTTCCACTCCCGGTGGAGGCGTTTGAGGTCCGTGGGTCCGAGCTGCCTCACCGGTCCCCGCCAGCCGCCGCCTCGACAAGCCGGCTCACAGAGAGGATGCGGTAACCCTGTTTCGAACCCACTCGCGACACCCTCCAACGCTGCTGGCCGAGCCACTCTGCCAGGGAGTCGGCGCCAAGGTGCTTGTGGACGACCAGCCAAGCGCTCCCCCCGGGCGCCAATCTCGGCAGCCACGCCCCGAGTAGGTCGTGAAGGGCGGCCTTCCCTATCCGGATCGGGGGGTTGGACCAAATCCCGGCGAAGGTCACCCCCGCCGGCACCTCTGTGGGCGCGGCGGCCCTGACGTTGGACAGGCCCAGGGCCGCGGCGTTGTCTTTCACCAACGAGAGCGCCCGACTGTTGACGTCGAGCGCCCACACCGTCGCTCCGGGAGCTCTCCGCGCCAACGTCAGCGCGATCGGCCCGTAGCCGCACCCTAGGTCCAGCAGGTCACCAGCCCGCGGCGGCGCCGGGATGGCCCGCAGCAGGGCGACCGTGCCCGCGTCAGCTCGCGTCGCCGAGAACACCCCTGTGTCGACGGCCAGCTCGACGCGGCCATCGCGCAGCACCAGCTCGACCCTGCCCCGCCGCGACGCCACCGCGGGATCGGCCTCGAAGTACTGCGCGCCGGCCACCACCTGAGGGTACCGGCCGGCCGGTAGGATCCAGGCATGGCTGAGTACCAGATCCGGCTGTGGGGTGACCCGGTTCTCACCCAGCGCGCCGCCGAGGTCGCCGAGATCGACGGGCGACTCGCCGCCATGGCCGCCTCCATGGTCGACACCATGCACGCCGCTAGAGGTCTCGGCCTCGCTGCCCCGCAGATCGGTGTCCAAAAGCGGCTCTTCGTGTACCAGGCCGGCGAAGAGGTCAGGACCGTCGTCAACCCCACCATCACCGAGACCAGCGGTGAATGGGAGTACGAGGAGGGTTGCCTGTCGATCCCTGGGCTGTACTTCCCGATCGTGCGGCCGAAGGAGGTGCACCTCACCGGCTACGACCTCGACGGCCACGAAGTGTCCATCGAAGCGGACGAGGTGGAGGCGCGCTGCTTCCTTCACGAGCTCGACCACCTCGACGGCCGGCTGCTGGTCGACCTGCTCGACCCGGAGCAGCGCAAGGCCGCCATGCGGGAGCTGCGCCGCCGCGTCGAGCTCGGTGAGCTCACCGGGAGCTGACCTGCGCCTCGCCTTCCTGGGGACCCCCGACCCGGCGGTGGTGACCCTGCGGGCCCTCCTCGAAGCCGGGCACGACGTCGCCATAGTTGTCAGCCGCGCCGATGCCCGACGGGGTCGCCGGCAGGAGCCGGCGCCGAGCCCGGTCAAGGCCGCCGCCTTGGACCTCGGCCTGACGGTGACCGAACGGGTCGACGACGTGCTCGGTGCCGGCGCCGAGCTGGGTGTCGTGGTGGCGTACGGCCGGATCATCAAGCCGGACGTCCTCGCGGCCTTGCCCCTCGTCAACGTGCACTTCTCGCTGCTGCCCCGATGGCGCGGTGCAGCGCCGGTCGAACGGGCGATCCTCGCGGGTGACACGACGACCGGGGTAACCCTCATGGCCCTCGACGAGGGTCTCGACACAGGCCCCGTCTACCGGCGGGCCGAAGTGGCGATCGGTGAGGAGGAGACCGCGGCGCAGCTTCGCTCCCGCCTCGCGGCCCTCGGCGCCACGGTCGTCGTCGACGCGCTCGCGGGAGGCCTCGGCTCGCCCGAACCGCAGGTGGGCGAGCCCACATACGCGGCGAAGGTCACGCCAGCGGATCTGGAGCTCAGATGGGAACAGCCGGCGCGCCAGCTTCTCCGGGTGGTCCGCGTCGGACGGGCGTGGACCACGTGGCGGGGAAGGCGGCTCCTCGTGCTCGCAGCGAAGGAAGTCGAGGCTCCTTCGGGCCCCTCGGACGCCGGCGCTGCTCCGGGCCAGCTCTCCGGCGACGTCGTTGCCACCGGCTACGGCGCGCTGCGCCTGGTGAGCGTCAGACCCGAGGCTCGCCCTGCGCTCGACGCCGCAGAGTGGCTCCGCGGGGCGCGCCTCGATCCCGGCGAGGGGCTCGGGTAGTGCGTCCCCCGGCCCAGCGCTCCGCGGCACAACGCTTCCGGGTAGGAGGCGACGGGCGCCGCTCGGGAGTCGCCACCCGGCCGCGCACCGCCCGCCGGGTCGCCGTCGAGGCCATGATCGCTGTGGCCGGCGGCGCGCGCGCCAACATCGTGGTGCCCGTGCTCCTGGCCGCTACCGGTCTGGAGCGCCGCGACCGGGCGCTGGTTACCGAGCTCGTCTACGGCGCCTCACGGATGCAAAGGGCCTGTGACTGGCTCGCCGATCGCTACGTTCGCGGCCGCACCGACGACGAGGTCAGGGCCGCCTTGCGCCTCGGCGTCTACCAGTTGCTCTGGACGCGGATCCCACCACACGCCGCCGTCTCGGCGACCGTGGCTGAGGTGCGCGGACCTGGACGCAGCTTGGTCAACGCGGTGTTGCGCAGGGTGGCGGCCCAGCTCGACGCCGGCCCGGTGCGCTGGCCGGACCCCGCCACCGAGCTCAGCTACCCGGATTGGCTGGTGGCGAGGCTGGTCGAGGACCTGGGCCCTGAGCCGGCCTTCGAGGCGCTGCGCACCATGAACCTGCCGGCTGAGATGACCGTGCGACCAGACGGCTATGTCCAGGATCTCGCGAGCCAGATGGTCGTCGAGCACCTCGGGGTCGGTAGCGGCGACGTGGTCCTGGACCTCTGTGCGGCCCCGGGTGGCAAGGCGACCGGGCTCGGCGCCCTTGGGGCGGCTCTGGTGCTTGCCGCCCACGTGTCGGTCGCCAGGGCGCGGGTCCTTACGGCAAACGCCAAACAGTTGGGTCTCCCCGCCGTGTCCACGGTGGTCGCGGACGGCGCCGTCGGCCCATGGCGCGAGGGGACCTTCGACAGGGTGTTGGTCGACGCGCCCTGCTCCGGGCTAGGGGTTCTTCGCCGCCGCCCTGACGCCAGGTGGCGCGTGGAGGCCGGCGACCTTGGGCGGCTCGCGGCGCTGCAGCGCCGTCTACTCGGCGCCGGGGCGCGAGCACTGCGTCCGGGAGGCAACCTGGCCTACAGCGTGTGCACCCTCTCTTTGGCCGAGACCGCGGGCATCGACAGCTGGCTGGCTGCCGAGCTCCGGGAGTGGGTTCCCCTCCAGCCGCCGGGTGCGCCCTGGCGGCCGGCGGGGAGGGGAGCGCTGCTGCTGCCTCAGGACGCTGGGACCGACGGCATGTACCTGCTCTGCCTGCGGGCCCCCGGGTAGCTTGGGCCCATGAGCACCGGCGGTGGCGTGCACCACGCGAAGGTGGTCACGGTCTCCGATGGCGTCACGGCGGGGACCAGGCAGGACCGCAGCGGCGAGGCGGTGGCGGAGGCCCTCGGCTCTGCCGGCTTCTCCGTCGTCGAACGTTCGGTGATCCCCGACGGCGTGGCGGCCGTTGCGGGCGAGCTGGCCAGGGTGTGCGCCGGCTTCGCTGGCTTGGTGGTGACCACCGGCGGCACCGGCTTCGCTCCGACGGATCGCACGCCGGAGGGGACACTCGAGATCCTCGAGCGCGAGGCGCCCGGATTGGCGGAGGCCATGAGGTTGGCCAACCCCCTTGGGCGGCTCTCGCGGGGGGTCGCGGGCATCAAGGGCCAGGCGGTGGTCCTCAACACGCCCGGCTCCCCGAAGGGGGCGGTCGAGTGCCTCGAGGCGGTCCTCGACGTGCTGCCTCATGCCTTAGACCTCCTCGCCGGCACACCGACCGCTCACCCGTGACGGCGACCGACGAGGCATGGATGGCCGAGGCCCTGGCGGTAGGGGCGGCGGCGCGGGCCACGACCTCCCCCAATCCGTGGGTCGGATGCGTCCTGGTCCCCGACGACGGGCGTCCGGCTTGCCAGGCCGCCACCGAACCCCCGGGGGGCGCCCACGCGGAGATCGGTGCTCTGGAGCTGGCTGGCGAAGCAGCCCGTGGCGCCACGGTCTACGTGACCCTCGAGCCGTGCT
>JBPCRR010000125.1:0-3802 GCA_050996645.1 Acidimicrobiales bacterium
CGTCACGTGCTCGAAGTCGGCTACCGCCTCTCGACGCCCGCGGCCGCGGGCGCCGTGCCGGTGGGCTGGTCGCCCGAAGGAGTCCGCTTCGACTTGTGGATGTCGGACCTCGAACCAGGGCGCTACCTGGAAATGTGGGTGCCCGCACCTCTGTGTCACGACCGCTTCGCCTTGGCCATCGAACTGGAAGTGACCGGCACCGATCGGCCCCACGTCGTGATCAGCAACGCCAGCGTGCCTTCGGGCAACGGCGACCACCGGGCCTGGCGGCTCCGCTTCCCGGGCTCCAGCACATCGCTGTCACCGATGATCCTGCTCGCCCCTGCCGACGAGGTGGAGATCCGCCAGACGACCTGCTCCTTGAGGGGGCGCCCGTCACCCCTCGCCGTGGTCACCGCCCGGCACGGCGAGGTGGACGCGGATCTCGCCGCCGCCGAGGCGGACATCGTGTCGTGGCTGGTCCACCTGGCAGCTCGGTACGGCCCTTGGGTACACGGCGAGGCGTTCACGGCCTTGGTTTGGGACGCCACCAGGGGCATGGAGTACGACGGAGCGACCACTGCGTCCGTCGCGGCCTTGGAGCACGAGGTGTTCCACAGCTGGTTCGGCCGCGGCGTCAAGCCGGCACGGGCGGCCGACGGCTGGATCGACGAGGCCTGGACCACGTGGTCGACGTCGTCGAGCCGGGCGGGGAGCGGTCGCTTCCACGTTGCGGAGTTGGCCCTTGACGGCGAGCCCACCGTGTTGTACCCGGCGCACCCGTGGGCCCGACACACACCGCGGGAGTCCTACGCCGGCGGGTCAAGGCTCTTTGCGGGCCTGGCCCACCTGCTCGGCGGTGCCGGCCGGCTGAGGTCGGCTATGGCCGCGTGGTATCAAGCGAACGCCGGCGGCCTTGTGACGACCGACGGTCTCGAGGATCACCTGCGTTCGTGGTCCGGTGCCGACGTCGGGCCCTGGTTCGATCGTTACGTCCACGGTCAGAGCTGAGCAATGGGGGTCCCGCGCTGGCGGCGATCTCATAGCGAGAGGGACCCTGCTCAGCGGCGAATCGAATCGCGTGGATCAGCAATCCACGATAGGCATCGATTGGTCGAGGATCTCCAGGTCGGCCCGATCGGAGCTGATGACATCGGCAACATGGCGCCGGTCAGGTGAGCACAACCGAGGGGTCAATGACGCCAGTCGTTCCCACAGCCCCGCAGAGCACTCCCGCGGCCCGAGCGCCGGCGTCGGTCAGTGGCTCGCCGAGCACGTCGGGCGCGTTGAGTAGCCGGGCCAGTCTCACCTGGCCTCCACCCCCTCTGCAGGCGTGGCCTACTACGCCGGCGGGTACGACCACCGCTCGATGCTCCCGCCGTGCGACCTCGATGCCGGCGGCCGTGCCACGATCACACCAACGGGCCCGCGCGAAAGTTCGGAAATGACATCATGGAGCCTCAGTCCCGGCCGGTGTCGTGGACCTCCTGCCTCGACTTGGATGAGATGTCGGACTCAGGCGGCGACCGTCACCGATAGGAGTTGAGGCTTACCCGGATCGCCGTGATCGCGCAGGGGAACTGATGTGCAGCGGGAGGGCGTCGGCGATCAGCTTCTCAACCTCGTCACGGGTCTCGCCGACGGCGACGCAGCCTGGGAGGTCTGGCACGTACGCTCCCCCGCTGCTCCCTCTTGCTCGAAAACCACGACGTACTCAGTCACGCTCTTGCCTTCTCGACATTCACGGTCTGAGCCCAAGTCCGACATGTGCCGCACCGGTTGGACCCGTACCGTTCGATGGCGCCCTCCTCGGAGCTCCTTGAGTTCGCCCTTAGCCTCATCCGCGGTGCCGATGAACCGTCAGGAAGCCTTGGCACGGAATTCCTCCACGGCGTCGTCGGGGATGTGAGCGATTCCCTTTACCATGACGAAGCGGATCTTCCGGCCGTGAACGAGGCGGAGCAACTCCTTCGTGGGTATCCCGAGCCGACGGGCGGCCTCGGAGGCTCTGAGCAGGTCATCGGCCATCCACACCTCCAAACGGACCGTCTAAGCCAAGCTTACGGCTCAGCCGAGCAATCTCATGCTCGACCTCGACGACCACAGCCAGGTGGTCGGTGACGAGAACAGCGTCCCGGGCGTCCTCAAGAGCGGCCAGCAGCTCCAGAGACTCCCCGAGGTCGTATGAGACTTCGGCGGGCGGCTCCGGACGGGTCATCGTCTCAGCAGCGATCGACTCTTACGAATCCGATCCACCAGTCGGGGCGATCGCCACCGCAGGACCGTCGAGCGCAGCGACGAAACGGTCGAACGACTCGGGGTTCGGCCTCACCCACAGATGGTCGTCGACCACAGCTGAGGCCTCGGCAGTAGCGCGCGCGATTGTGAACTCCGAAAGCGAGACGCCCAGCACGCCGGCGACATCGGTGATCACGTCGGCAGCACGCAACGAGAGACGCAGCACGGCAATGGGGTCCTCTCGCGGCTTCACGTCTCCTGTCGCCAATGAGAGATCGGTCGCGCTCACTCCAGACATCCTGTCACCGCCCAGTGACCGTTCGGACTCGCTCTGGAGCCAAGCGACCGCCTCCAGGCGGCCGCTGCGGAACGCTGCGGAGGGCGGCGAGATTCACCCCCGCCAGCCGCAAGGGCCCGATCCACCTGTCAGGGCACGCGGCCGCGACGGTGATCCCGAACGCCGACTCGGGCGACTCGGCCCGGGTGGGCCAAGAAGCGATTGCGCTGTCGTTATGAGCTGTCCAGCCGTTCGACGGCCACTGTGTCCATCGGCGGCCACTCGGTTCGGTCCGGGTCAGAGTACGAGACCAGCTCCAAGCGGCTCAAGCGACCCTCGTCCACGAAAAGGATGATGTCGGCAACCGGCCCATCGGCGATGGGCCGGACCTGGCCCTCGGGGGCAAGGCGGCTGTGTGTGGTGACAGGAGAACTGGACGCCTCTGACGGAACCACGAGATCGACTGTCGGGCAGCCACAGTCGCATTTCCCGACGACCAGCGCATGCGGCACCTGAACCCGAAGCTCCTCGACGCCTGGGGCGGGGCATCGGCTATCAGCAAACCCTCGGCTCCGAGCTCGCTGCTGCCGGAATCGATGTCGACCCGGACGCCATGTACCTCAAGAAGTCCCTGGATCATGATGCTGTGGCCATACGACGACCAGTGCCGCCTCCTCGGTGAAGACGTGTGGGAGTTCGATACCGCCGAGTCCGGGTTGTTCAAGCTCGACCCGGCCGACGTGCTGACCGCCGAGCAGGCCGGCCAGCTGCTCGACCCCTTTATCCAGCCCCTGCCCGCGTTCGACGACGCGATGCTGCCGTCGTGAGAGTGGTCGCCTGCCAGAACGGCCAACTCGACGTCGTCGACCTCCCCGACCCCGAGCCGGGGACTGGCCAGGTACTTCTCGAGGTCACCGGCTGCGGGATCTGCGGCTCCGATCTCCACGCCCGCCACCACGCCGACGCGCAGGCCGACGTGTTGGCCGAGGCCGGCTACGACGGCTTCGGCCGCTCCCACGAGCAGGTCATCTTCGGCCACGAGTTCTGCGGCACCGTCGTCGACTACGGACCCGACACCACCAAGAAGATCAAGACCGGCACCTCGGTGGTGGCCCTTCCACTGATTCGCAAGGACAACGGCACGCACGCCATCGGACTGTCCGCCTCGGCGCCCGGCGGCTACGCCGAACAGTTGCTGGTCGAGGACGCGTTAATGATGTCGCTGCCCACCGGTCTCGATCCTGCACTCCGCGTGCTCACCGAGCCGATAGCCATCGCCCCCCACACGATCAACTGACCCGAGACCCC
>JBPCRR010000150.1:0-3501 GCA_050996645.1 Acidimicrobiales bacterium
ACTGCGGCCCGCGTCGCCAAGCTCGCTCTCGGCGATGTTGAACACGTAGATTAACGGCTTCGCGCTCAGCAGGTGTAGGTCCCCCAGAAGGGAAAGGTCGACCTCGCCGGCAGCCGCCGCGGCCGAGATGGTCCTGCCGGCGTCGAGGACCTCGCGCGCGGTGTTCACCGCGGTCACGGTCGCGGACAGCTCTGGGCGGTGGCGGGCCTCCCGGGACAGCTTGGTGAGCCTGGTGTCGACGGTCTGCAGGTCGGCGAGGATCAGCTCGGTGTTGACCGTGGCGATGTCGTCGGCGGGGTCGACGCGGCCCTCGACGTGGATGACGTCGGGGTCGTCGAAGACCCTCACCGCCTGGCAGATTGCGTCGCTCTCCCTGATCGCAGCTAGGAACTTGTTGCCGAGGCCCTCGCCCTCCGATGCGCCGCGGACGATCCCCGCGATGTCGACGAAGGTCACGGTCGCAGGCACGACCCGTTCACTGTCATACAGCGCCGCCAGCCGCTCGAGGCGCGGATCTGGCACCGCGACCACGCCCACGTTGGGCTCGATCGTGGCGAAGGGGTAGTTCGCCGCGAGGACCTGGTTGCGGGACAGGGCGTTGAACAGCGTCGACTTGCCCACGTTGGGCAGGCCGACGATGCCTATTGAGAGAGCCACGGGGGCACCCTAGGTGCCGTCACCGCGGGGTCCTGCCTCCCGCTCGGGCCCGGGCTCCGGCTCGATGATCACGCGCGACGCCCTGTCCCAGGTCAGGTAGTTCCACCCCCAGTTGACCAGCACGACCGCGCGGTTGCGGAACCCGACGAGGAACGTCAGGTGCACCGCCAGCCAAGCCAACCAACCGGGCGTACCCGAGAAGGCGAGACCGCCGGGCAGCTCGGCGACCGCCGCCCGCCGGCCGATGGTGGCCATGATCCCGTGGTTGTGGTACCCGAAGGGCCGGGTGCGCTTGCCGGCCATCCGCCGACGGACCTGGCGCGCCGCGTGGCGGCCGCCCTGGATGGCCACCTGAGCGAGCTGCGGAAGCTGGTCGCCGTCGCGGCCGGCGGCGGCGGCGAGGTCGCCGATGACGAACACCTCGGGGTGGCCGGGCAGGCTCAGGTCTGTTTCGACGACCACCGTGCCCCCCTTGCCGTGGGAACCCCCGACCGACTCCGCCAGAGGATTTGCCCGCACGCCCGCGGTCCACACGACGGTGGCCGCCGGGATCGACGTCCCACCCTCGAAGCGAACGCCGTCAGCGGTCACCTCGGCGAGGGTCGTGGACAACCGGACCTCGACGCCTTTGTCGAGCAGGGTCTGCAGTGCTGCCTGCTGCGAGCGGGGCGAGAACCCCGGCAGGAGGTGGTCGGTCATCTCGACCAGCACGACCCGTGCGGAGGTCACGTCGAGCCTGCGGAAGTCGCTCGCGAGGTTGCGGCCGATCAGCTCCGACAAGGCGCCGGCCATCTCCACGCCGGTCGGCCCTCCGCCCACCAGGACCACTGTGAGCGAGCCCGGCGGCGCGAGCTCGCCCGCGGCGTCGGATCGCTCGAAGGTGGCGAGGATGTGATTCCGCAGGTGCACGGCGTCGGGGAGGGTCTTCAGGGGAAAGGTGTGCTGGGAGACCCCTGGGATCCCGAAGTCGGTGGTGGAGCTGCCGGCGGCCAGGATCAGGTAGTCGTAGGCGAGCGGCGGCCCGCCGTCGGTGTGGACCCTGCGACTTCCGAGGTCCACAACGGTGACGGTCGCCATCCTCACGCTGATGTTCTGGTGAGCGGCGTAGATACTGCGGATGGGGTGCGCGATGTCGTCGGCCCCCAGGCCGGCGGTGGCCACCTGGTACAGCAACGGCCAGAACCCGTGGTAGTTGTCGCGGTCGACCACCGTGACGTCTACAGGGGCGGAGGCGAGCTGACGGGCCGCGTTCAACCCTCCGAAGCCCGATCCCACGACTACCACGTGGGGTCGCACAGCCATCGGTGCAGTCTGGCCCCCTTTCACCACCTGTGTCACGTCGGCGTCAAGAGCGGGGCGAACGTCAGTTCGATGGTACCCTGGGTCGGTGCCAGCGGCAGGAGACAGAGGCAAGCTCGTGGTGCGCGGCGCGCGCGAGCACAACCTTCGCAACATCTCCCTGGAGCTCCCCCGGGACAAGCTGATCGTGTTCACCGGGCTGTCGGGCTCGGGCAAGAGCTCGCTCGCGCTCGACACCATCTACGCCGAAGGCCAGCGCCGTTACGTGGAGTCACTGTCGAGCTATGCACGGCAGTTCCTCGGCCAGATGGACAAGCCGGACGTCGACTTCATCGAGGGGCTGTCGCCGGCGATCTCGATCGACCAGAAGTCCGCCTCGCGCAACCCCCGATCGACCGTTGGGACCATCACCGAGATCTACGACTACCTCCGGCTGCTCTACGCCCGGGTGGGCATCCCGCACTGCCCACGCGACGGCTCGGTCGTGGCGCGCCAGACCCCCCAGCAGATAGTTGACCGGATCCTCGAGCTGCCCGACGGGACCCGGTTCCAGGTGCTGGCACCGGTGGTGCGGGGCCGCAAGGGTGAGTACGAGAGCCTGCTCGAGGAGCTCGCCGGCCAGGGGTATGCCCGTGCCCGCATCGACGGGGAGGTCCACGAGCTGTCGGACCGGGCACAGTGGCCGAAGCTTGCCCGCTACGAGAACCACACCATCGAGGTGATCGTCGACCGCCTGGTACGCCGCGACGGCATCGAGCGCCGGCTCACCGACTCGCTCGAGACCGCATTGCGACTCGCCGAGGGCGTGGCTGAGGTGCAGCTGGTGCAGCGCGAAGGGCCTGCCGCGGGCGTCGCGGGAGCCGCCGGCGCCGCGGGCGCACGCGCCGAGCAGGCGGAAGACGTGCCCGAGACCATGACGTTCAGCCAGCACCTGGCGTGCCCGGCGTGCGGTTTGAGCTTCGACGAGCTTGCGCCCCGCAACTTCTCGTTCAACTCCCCCTACGGCGCCTGCTCGCACTGCGACGGCCTCGGCACGCGCTTCGAGGTGGACCCCGAACTGGTCGTTCCCGACGCCAGCCTGTCGATCGACGCCGGGGCGATCGCGCCATGGGCGGGCGCGCGCGGCGAGTACTTCGGCAGGGTGCTCGAAGCGGTGGCAGAGGCGTTCGGCTTCTCGACCGGTACCGCGTGGCGGAACCTGCGCAAGGGCGACCAGAAGGTCCTCCTGTACGGCTCCGGCACGAAGCAGATCCACGTGCAATACCGCAACCGCTACGGCCGGACCCGCTCGTACCACACCCAGTACGAGGGAGTGGTGCCCTACCTGCAGCGCCGCCACGGCGAAGCGGAGTCCGACTACCAGCGCGAAAACATCGAGGGCTATATGCGCGAGGTCCCCTGCCGGGACTGCGGCGGTGCGCGGCTCAAGCCCGAGTCCCTCGCGGTGACCGTCGACGGGCGCAGCATCTTCGAGTTGTGCAACCTGTCGCTGCGGGACTCGAAAGCTGTCATGTCCGCCCTGGAGCCCTCCGAGCGCGACCACCT
>JBPCRR010000295.1:0-10528 GCA_050996645.1 Acidimicrobiales bacterium
GGCTTTGGCAGCCTGGACCGAGTCCCCCCACCCCGGGTGTACGACCACGACGGTGGTGTCCGCGGCGCCGGCGATCTCGACCTCCACCTGGCCGACACCGACGGTCTCGACGATCACGAGTGGGAAGCCGATGGCCGCGAGGAGCCGGACGGCCTCGGGGGTTGCCAGGGACAGGCCGCCGAGGTGGCCTCGGGTAGCCATCGAGCGGATGAAGACCGCGGGATCGGTCGCGTGGCTCTGCATGCGGACGCGGTCGCCGAGGATCGCCCCGCCGGAGAACGGGGAGGAGGGGTCGACGGCGAGAACGGCGACGGGCTGGCCTACCTGCCGGGCACCGCGGATGAGCTGGTCGGTGAGGGTCGACTTGCCTGCGCAGGGAGCGCCGGTGATCCCGATCACACGCGTCGGGGCCCCGACGCCGGCGGCGAAGGTGAGGCGGCCGACGGCTCGGGCAGGCGTGCCGCCGCGCTCGAGCAAGGACAGCAACCGCCCGGCCGCCCCCCTGTCTCCGTCGCGGGCGGAGCGGAGGAGCTGCTCGGGGTCGCTGCTACGCACGGAGGGTTGGGGAAAGGGGGGTCATGGCGCCACAAGTATGCCCAGGGCTTCCCGGCAGCTGCGAAGAGCCGTAGGCTTCGCGCGGTGCGAGACTTGGTAGATATCGCCCGCGTGGTGGAGCTCACCTCGGCGATGGTGGCGGTGGACACGAGCAACCCCCCAGGTCGCGAAGGGCCCATCGCCGAGGTGGTCCGAGGCGCACTCGAGCGGTGGAAGCCCGAGTGGAAGCAGCTGGAGCCGGAGCCAGGCCGCGTGTCGCTCGTCGCGGAGATCCCCCACCCTGAGGGCAACCGGCAACGACCGAGGTTGATGATCAACGGTCACTTGGACGTGGTGCCCGCACGCCCTGACGACTGGAGCCGCTCGCCGTTTGAGCCCGCCGTGGTGGACGGCCGGCTCTACGGCCGCGGCAGCGCGGACATGAAGGGTGGCATCGCGGCTGCGATCTGCGCACTCGAGGTACTCGAGCGCGCCGGACGCCCGCCTGGGTGCGACGTCGTGTTCCACCTGGTCGCCGACGAAGAGGTGGGTGGCAGGCTCGGGACCAAGGCGCTGCTGGACGCGGGCCTCATCGTCGGCGACGCCTGCCTGATCCCGGAGCCGACCGGCATGCAGCTCTGCATAGCCGAACGAGGTCTCTACCAGGGCCACGTCAGGGTGCATGGCGTGCCGGGCCACGGCAGCCGCCCCCGCGAGGGGGTGTCGGCCATCGAGCACGCAGCTCGCCTGGTCCTCGCCCTGCACGGAGCTGACTTCGGTGGCGAAACGCACCCGCTTCTCGGCCAACCCTCTGCAAACGTGGGAACCATCGAGGGCGGCAACGGGCTCAATGTCATCGCAGAGTCGTGCCGATTCGGTGTCGACAGAAGGGTCCTTCCCGGCGCCACTGCAGAGTCCACCGAGGCAGAACTGCGAAGCCGCATCGAAGGCGCCGGGGTCGACGGACTGCGTTACGACCTGGACATGACGATCTTCGGTGAGGCAAGCGAGCTCGACCGCGACCACGACTGGGCGGGCGCCGTCGCCGATGCGGTCCTCGCTGGAGCCGGGCGAAAGCCAGACGTTATCGGGATGCCCTTCACCACCGACGCGCGCTTCGTCCGCAACCAGCGCTGCATCCCAGCGGTGGTTTGCGGCCCTGGCGAGATAGCCCAGGCCCACGTCGTCGACGAGTGGGTGTCGCTCGACGCTTTGGTGGACGCAACGGCGTCCTACGCCGAGCTGATCGCAGCGTTCTGCACCGTCACCGCGTGAAGGTCGCGACGAGCCACTCGACTACCCACGCCGCGACAGCCTCGTCCGCTCCGCGAAGGCCATGGTCCTTGCCCTCCACCCAGCGGTGGGTGACCGCGGTGGGGATCGCGGCGCTGGCGGACTCGAGCTCGGCCGGCGAGGCGAAGGCGTCGCGGGTGCCCGATACGAAAAGGCACGGCGCCGTGATCTCCCCGAAGTGCTCGTCACGGCGACGATCGGGGCGCCCGGGTGGGTGCAGGGGGTAGCTGATCAGCACCAGGCCGGAGGCGACGAGCCGGCCGGCAACGGCCATCGAGCACACGCGGCCACCCATCGAACGGCCCCCGAGCACCAGCTCGTCGGTACGTGTCGCGAGCCCTCGCCTCTTCGACGACCGACCGCAGCAGCACCGGGGGGCGGTCGGGTGCGCGCCGGCCGGCCTTGCGGTAAGGGAAGTCCATTCGCACCACCCGGATCCCCAACGCGCTCGCAGCGTGGTCCAACGCCACCAGCGCCGGCTGGTCGCGGCCGGCGCCCGCGCCCGGGGCCAACAACAGTCCGGTTCGCGGTGCGCTCAAACCATCGCGCGGAGCAGCTCACGCAGCTCGGTGGCCCGAGCTTCCACCACGTCGGGGTGGCTGCGCGACTCGATGACCTCGAGGAGGCCGCGAGCCTTGTTGCGGATGGTCCACCACTGCGCATCGTCGAAGCCCAGCGGTGTCGTTCCGTCCACGACGTCGGCGGCGGCGACGAAGTCCGCGGCGCGCTCCTCGTCCTCCGGTGCGCTCGCAAGGCGACCAGTGGCCGCGAAGAGCTCCTCCAACGCGCGGTAGCGCTCCTCATCGTCTTCGTCGCTGCCCGAGCTCGGAGCCACCTGGTCGAAGAGCTGCTCCACCTCGGCTTCGCGCTCGGACGGGACCAGGAGCTCTTCGGCGATCCAACGGTGTGGGACCGACGACGCGTCCAGGAGCACGCTCAGCTCCGAGCGCTGCTCCGGCAGCCACTCGGGAAACTCGTAGATCGTGGGCGGGGCACCCCCTGGCGGCATCGTGTCGCCGGGACGGAGAAGCTTCACGAGCAACCCGGCAAGGTGGCTTATCTCCTGCTCCAGCGCCTCGTCCGCACCGAGGGCTGAAAGCAGCCGGCGCGTGACCCGGCCGATCGCCGCCCACGTGTCGTCGTCGAAGCGCGCGACCGTCTCGTGTTCGAACACCGCGGCCGAGGCCTCAGCGACCCCGGCGTCCGCGTGCATGTCGGTGGGGTCCTTACGGAGCTGCTCCGCGGACGCCGCCAGCAGCTCGATGGCGCGCTCCAAAGCCTCGTCGTCCTCCGGCGTTGCCCCCTCGCCGGTCTCGGTGGGCCCGTCGCCACCCGCACCATCGCCGGCTTCAACAATCGCCGCGGTCGCCACCTCGGCTATCAGGTCATCCACCCTCGCCTCGTCGTCAGCGGACACCACCAGCTCGTCGCCCTCGAACCGATGGTGGACCTCGGCGTCGATCAGCGCGGTGATGAGCCATACCCTGGCGGAGTCGGTCCAGCCCTCTATCCGGTAGCCGACCTCGTCGGCTTCCTCGCCGGCCTCGAGCTCGAGCAGCGGCGAGGCAACCAGGCGGTCACGGCACTGATGGCATCGGCCTCCAGCGGTGTCCTCGTAGCCGCACTGGGCGCAATACCAGACTTTGGTCACTCGACGGGTCAGGCAGCGGGCGAGGTCCGCTTCGGCAGGACCGGCGCGTCCCGGCCAGTGCCGCTACGACCAGGCGCCCCAGGCGCCGCGCGCCCCTCGTTGATCTCGTGGTACTCCTCTTCGACGTTGACCGACCAGACGTCGTGGTCGGCGCCTAGGAGGTTTTCCACCGAGAGCATGGCGGTGTACATGGAGTGGTCCTGGTTGTTGTAACGGTGCATGCCGTTGCGCCCGACCGGATAGACGTTGCCGGCGTTCGAGGCCAACCACTCCCGGATCACCTCGACGTTGCGCTTGTAGTCCACGTCGTAGTACGGGTAGGCCTTGGGCATCCTCACGACGTAGCCGGCCTCCACCCTTGCCGGGTCTATCAGCCCGAGGCGTCCGAGCTCTGCCTTGCCCTGCTCCACCAGCAACTCGTCGGGCGCGGTCCAAGACTCGTCACCCTCCTCCACCGTGTACTCGAGCCCGAGCACGTTGCGGCCGTCTTTGACCAGGTACGGCGACCAGGAGCCGAAGTTCTGGATCCGCATCGTCCTCACCGTGGTGTCGTGGATGTAGATCCAGTTGTCGTCCCAGGGAACGGTCTCGGCCGGCACGACCAGGGCAACCGTCAGAAAGTCGCGATAGTGGAGATCGTCCGCGGCCCGGCGGACCTCGTCGGGAACGGGGGGGTCCATGGCTCGCACCAGAGCCGACAGGGGCATCGAGGAGATCACCGCGGTGGCAGGGTAAACGGTCTGGCCACCCTCACTGTCCGCCGTGACCGCGGTGGCCACGCCGTCGCGGTGACTGATACTCGTCACCCAGGTGTTCATGACGACCTTGGTACCGGCCGCCTCCACCAGCTCGCGGCAGCGCTCCCACATCAGCCCGGGGCCCAGCTTCGGGTACTCGAACTCCTCGATCAGAGAGGTGATGTCCTTCTGATTTCGTCTCGGGAGCAAGGCGTTGACGACCGCCGAGAACAGCGAGAGGTTCTTCACCCGCTGCGCCGCCCAGTCCGCCGGCATCTCCGAAGGCGGGTGACCCCAGACCTTTTCGGTATAGGTCTTGAAGAAGTGGCGGTACAGGCGCCACCCGAACCGAGCCGCCAGCCAGCCTTCGTACATGTCCTGGTTCTTCGGCGGATGGATGCGCGCCCAGAGGTAGGACAGCACGCAGCGAACGGCCTCCAGCACGCCGAGGTTGGACAAGGCGTTGGTGGCCTTGAGCGGGTAATCGTAGAACCTGCCCTGGTAGAAGATCCGGCTCTTGCGCGGGCGGAGCATGAAGTCCTCCGCGGGCAGGATCTCGTGCCACAGCTCCTCCACGGGCTTGACCTTGGTGAAGAAGCGGTGGCCACCGATGTCGAAGCGCCAACCGTCGCGCTCGACGGTACGGGAGATTCCACCCACCACGTCGTCGGATTCGAGCACGGTGCAGCGCCGGCCGGCCTTGAGCAGCTGGTAGGCCGCGGTCAGCCCGGCAGGGCCGGCGCCTACCACGACGACGTCGTCGGCCAGGGAGCCCTTGGGCACCATCACATCACCTTCCAAACCGGCAGGGAACACATCGTGCAGTTTGGCTGCATTCGGCGCCGCTGGCCAGGCACCCCGTCCCTGAGGCGCGCTCAGGACGGGTACCTCACGAGGTTTTCGTACTCGTAGTAGGCGCTGCTGCTCTGCTTGACGAGCACCTGGCCTGTCGGCCGGAGCATGTCCAGCCAGCTCCTCAGGTAGCCGCAGTCCCCACCAAGCCCCGGGTACCCGTCGCGCCACACCAGCCAGAGGGTGTGGCCCGCTCCGAGGCCCCCGAGGAGGGTCTGGGCGAAGTTGCCCACGTTGGTTCGGGCGACGACCGACTTGTAGTCCACCCAGTTGACCAAGTCCGGCCCGGCCGCTCGTGGGAACGTGAGCTGGTCGAGGTGGCGCACCCGGAGGAGCCGGTCGACCGCGGGGCCGAGCTGGTCAGGGCAGTAGACCACGAGGTCACCTGGTTGCGCCTGCGCGTTGAGCACCTTGGCGACCCGGCCGGCCTCGCTGCGTTGGCTCACGTTCTCACCCCTGGCGGTGAGGACCCCGGCCAAGCACGCGACGGCAAGGACTGCAGCGATGGCTCTCCGAGACCCCAAAGCGGCGATCCCGATCGCCACGACAAGGAGGAACAACGGCAGGACCACCGCCGTGTAACGGGCGACGAACGCCGCGTGGGCGGCCGCCCCGAGCACCACCGCGACCGCCAGGGTCCCGATGAGGACCGCCAGCAAGGGCGTCGCTGTTGGCGTGGGGCGGAAGGTGAGCAACACGCCTTCCCGCGCGACACGATCTGCGCTCCTGCGATCCTCGGCTCTCACCACTCCCAAGTCGGGCACCTCGCCCAAGTCAGGCACCCTCCCCACCTGCCGGCCGAAGATGCCGATCACGAACAGCCCGAAGAACAAGAAGGTGAGCAGCAGGCCCCATGGGCCCGTGCCTGCGAAGTCACCGAAGACCCTCAGCAAGTCGGCCGGACCAGCGGCGCTGGTCCACGGCGTCCCGGTGTGGAGCAGCTGATAGACGAACAGGGGCGCGCAGGGCAGCCAGAGCACGTTGCCGGTCACGACCGCCCCGAAGGCCGGCCGCACCCCTCGCAACTCAGGGGCGTCGACGCCTTCGCGGCTTCCGCGCCAGATCCGGTAGGCGAGCCATCCCCCGGTCGCGGCGACGAGGTACAGGCCCCAGTAGTGGGTGTAGAGCAGGGCTGCGGTGACGGCGCTCAGCGCGACCAGCCGGCGCCGGCTCGGCTCTTCGACGGCTCGCACGAGCGCCAGGTACCCGAGGACCGTCCAAAGGATCATGAGCGAGTACATCCGTGCAGAGGTGGCGTAGTTGATCGCGAACGGCGACGTCGCCGCCAAGAACAGGACTATCCACGCCGTGGTGCGTCCGCCAAGGCGCCGTCCCGCCATCCAGAAGAACGGGAGGCTGATCACCGAGACCACCCCGGACAACGCCCGCACCGCGTGGTCCCCCTGGCCGAAGGGGACCATCCAGAAGTGGAGGAGCAGGTAGTACAACGGCGGTGAGCCGTCGTGGCTCAATGCGTGGGGGATCCTGGCCAAAGGCAGGCGCGAGATGTTGACGCTGAGGGCTTCGTCCAGCCACAGCGGCGTGGGGGCCCAAAAGCGCAAGACAACGCCGGCGAGGACCGCCAAGGCTCCGAGGCCGAGCAGCGCCCGGCGTACCGGACGACCGCCGCCACCTACCAAGTGCCGAACCTCGCCGAGCAGCGTCGAAGTAGCTTCCACCGCGCTCGTCACGTCCGAGCAAGGATACCCGCTTCCGGCAGCCCCAACCGAAGCGCCGGCCCGAGAAAGTAACGTCGGCGCCCATGAGCGCCGATCGTGTGCGACAGGCCCCAGATCGCAACCTCGCCATGGAGCTGGTGCGGGTGACCGAAGCGGCGGCGATGGCGGCCGCCCGATGGATGGGCCGTGGGGACAAAGAGGGCGCCGACGGAGCGGCGGTGGACGCGATGAGGGTCATCCTCGCGACGGTCCCGATGGACGGCGTGGTGGTCATCGGCGAGGGCGAGAAGGACGAGGCCCCCATGCTCTACAACGGCGAGCACGTCGGCGACGGCACCCCGCCTCTGACCGACGTGGCGGTGGACCCAATCGACGGCACCACGTTGTGCTCCTTGGGCCGCGCGGGAGCACTTGCGGTGATCGCGGTGAGCGAGCGCGGCACGATGTTCAACCCGGGACCCTGCGTGTACATGGAAAAGATCGCCGTCGGTCCCGACGCCGCCGGTGCGATCAGCCTGGAGCGCTCGGTGGCCGACAACATCCACGCGGTGGCGCAAGCCAAGGGGGAGTCGGTCAGAGACGTGACAGCGGTGATCCTCGACCGTCCCCGCCACGAGGCCCTCGCGGGCGAGGTGCGTGCCACGGGTGCCCGTATCCGGTCCATCCCCGACGGAGACGTCGCCGGGGCCATCTCCACGGCCTGGGCCGAGTCGGGCGCGGACATCCTGCTCGGGATCGGCGGGACCCCCGAAGGTGTCATAGCTGCGGCCGCCTTGAAGTGCATGGGCGGCGAGATCCAGGGCCGGCTGTGGCCCCGAGACGACGCCGAGCGCAACGCCGCCGAGGAGCTGGGCTACGACCTGGGGCGGATTCTCACCACCGACGACCTGGTCCAGGGGGACAACTGCTTCTTTGCCGCCACCGGGATCACCGATGGCGAGCTGCTCCGCGGGGTTCACTACGACCACCGCGGGGCGACCACCGATTCGTTGGTGATGCGCTCCAAGTCGGGCACAGTGCGCCGCGTCGACGCGCGCCACCGGTTGAAGAAGCTGGCACAATACTCCTCGGTGGCCTTCGAATGACCCTCCGAATGACCCTCGGAGACGGCTGACCCTTCGAAGCGGGGCTCAGGGCCTCGACCAGGAGCTCCTCGCGCCATAGAAGCCCGGCGGTCCCTCGGCGTGGAGGACCGGGCAGCCCCACCCGGCGTCGCGCACGGCAGACTCGAGGTGGGCCAGCAGGTGGCTGCCTATGCCCTGGCGGCGAACCTGGTCCTCGACCAGGACCGCGACATGGCCGCCCGAGTCGTCGAGGTAGGCCCGAGCGGCTCCGACCGTCGCACCCTCCCGCCGCGCGGTGATGACGATCGCGGCCCTGGCGGGTGAGCCCGCCTCGGGCCCGGTCACGCCAAGCGCGGAGCGCGCCAGCGGGTCGAGGATCGTGCTCCGGGCGAGCTCGAGGGCGAGCACTCCCTGGCTGAGCACCGCCGGTTCCCCGAGCGCAGCGTCTGCGATCGGCGCCCATACCCGCACCTCGCCGGCGCGTCGCTCCTCGAGCAGCACCAAGCGGTCCACCTCCAGGCCCGCGCTGTAGCGGTCGAGCAGACGCTCTGCGGCTCCAAGGTCATCTGGGGTGCCCCGGTCGATCAGCGTCACGTGGGGGACCCAAGGCCAGGCCTCGGGGCGGCCGGCAGCACCGGCCATGAGATGGTCTCTCGCCGCCCCGAGGGCGGCGAGAGCGGCGCCGTCGCCGTCTACGGCCAGGTAGAGCACCGGGTTCTGGGGCAGGAACGAGGCAGGCGGCCCAACACTCAGGCCGATCGGGCCGTCGAGTTTGGCCGCCGCCGCTCGGAGGTCGGCCAGCACTTCGGGGAGCCGTTCGCGCCGGACGTTGACCGGTGGCACGAGCGTGATGTGGGGAGCGATGTGATGCAGCGCCGGAGCGCCGAGGGCGCGGCGCAGCCCGTCGACCTCGACCGATAGTGGCGGCTCCAGGAGCACGACCACACCCAGCCTGAGGCGGGCGGGACGGTGCTCGGATTCGAGGGTCGCTGCAGGGTCTGCCAAGGGTCAACGATCTTGCCCGCTGACGCCCTTCCATGCCAGGATGCCGCCATGCTCCTGGTCCACGGAAGCCGAGGCGAGCATGGAACGCGAACAGCGCAACTCAGCCGACCTCGGCACTCGGGCAGGGGGCGCCGCCCGGCAGCCGGGCATCATGGTCTTTGCCGGGCTGGGGATGCTCAACGCGCTGTGCCTCGGCCTAGGGCTCGGGCTCGGCTGGCTCGCCGATCAGGCGCTGGGCACGCTTCCTCTCTTCATGCTGGTAGGGATGGTGGCGGGGATAGCGCTCGGGGTGGTCGGGACGCGTGCGGAGTTGAAGCGTCACTCGTAGGCGGGCGCAGTTGATCCCCACCTTTCCTGTCCTGGAGATCAACCGGGTGATGCGTCGCACGCTCGGCTCTGCCGTGGGAGTGGTCCTCGTCGCGATCGTGGTCGCCATCGTCGTTGGCGAACCCCTCGTGGCGCCCGGGCTCGCCCTCGGGCTGGGCCTGGCGGTGGCGAACCACCGGGTCTTCCAGGCATCGGCCAACCGGTTCATCACCCCGGAAGGGACGGTGTCACGCAAGCCCTTCACCGGAAGCGTTGCCCTCCGCCTCGGCGTGTGCACCGCTGTCGCGCTGTTGCTGCTTGCCTTCGTGGCGCCGATGGGCTGGGGCGTCATCGGCGGCCTGGTCGTCTTCCAAGCCCTGTTGCTGTTGAACTCGATCGTGGCGCTGCTGGTGTACCAGCGCAGCCAAGCGCCCGATCGGAGCGTGAGCGATGCTTGACGGCGCTCGCCTCCTGGCGATCAACATCCCCGTCGGAGACCACGTGACCCGCAACGTCGCCGGCTTCACGCTCAACGTGGACACCATCTGGAACACCCTCGTTGCGGGCATCATCGTGCTCGGCCTGGGGCTCTACGTGCGCAGACGGGCCACGTCTGGCGTGCCGAGCAAGCTGCAGCTGGTCTGGGAGTTCGTCGTGGGCAGCGTTGGTGACCAGGTGGAGGCCAGCCTCGGGCCGCGCTACCGGCGTGTGGTTCCGCTTGCGACCACGATCTTCATGCTGGTCCTCGTCGCCGACTGGCTCGAGATACTGCCCGGCTTCTACCACAACACCGACTACAGCCCGGCGCCCACCGCGGATGTCAACCTCTGCTACGCGCTCGGGATCCTGGTCTTCATACTGAGCAACGCCGCGGGAGTCCGGGCAAAGGGACCGCGCAAGTACGTCGCCCACTTCTTCCGCAAGCCGATCCTGATGTTCCCGCTGCACGTGCTGGAGGAGCTGGTCAAGCCCCTGACCCTCGGCCTGCGGCTTTTTGGCAACCTCTTCGCCGGCGGCATCATGATCGCCCTGCTTTTGAGCTTCCCGCTACTGTTCGCGCCTGCGAGCGTGGCGTTCACGGTGGTCTGGAAGCTGTTCGACATGTTCATCGGGGCGATCCAGGCTTTCATCTTCGCCCTTCTCACGATCCTGTACTTCCAGTTCGCGGTCGAGGAAGGAGAAGAAGGGGCGCACTGAGCGTCCCTCCCTCCCCGACGACCGTGCGTGTGGCACCAACCCCCACCCCTCGCCTCCAGGCGAATTGACCAGATAGGAGAACACCCTCGTGGCCGGAGCATCAACCCAGAAGGCAATCGAGCTGGCCGGAGCCTTCGTAGGCGGCGGCTTGGCCCTCGGCGGCGGAGCCATCGGCGCCGCCGTCGGCGACGGCCTGGCCGGGAGCCAGAC
>JBPCRR010000303.1:0-3867 GCA_050996645.1 Acidimicrobiales bacterium
ACCCGGCTCAGCGCCGGAGAGCGACATCACCTCGGGTATTCTAACTATTCCGGTAGTGAAAATGCCGGTCTGCCCCTAGGCGCCGGAGCGTCCTGCCAGCGTCAGCGCCCACGGCGAGGAGTCCCAATGTCACCAACCGAGCACCAGGTGATCGAGGCGCTGCGACCGGTCGCCGACCCGGAGCTGCACGTGAGCATCGTGGAGCTCGACATGATCCGGGCGGTGGAGATCCGGCGGGGCAGGGTGAAGGTCACGGTGGCGCTGACAGTGGCCGGCTGCCCGCTTCGCGCCGAGATCACCCGGCGAGTCAGCGACGCCCTTCTCGCCCTGGAGGGGGTCAAGGACGTCGAGGTGGAGCTGACCGTGATGACCCCTGACGAGCTGGAGCGGGTTCGCTCCCGCATGTCGGGGCGCGGGGCCGGGGATCCCGAAGCCTGGAAAGGCTCGGGCGGGGCCACCCCCCAGGCCCAGAGGCCTCTCGGTCACGAGCAAGGCCGGCCCAACCCGTTCTCGGACCCAGGCACGCCGACCCGGGTGGTGGGCATCACTTCCGGCAAGGGGGGGGTCGGCAAGTCCTCGGTGACGGTCAACTTGGCGGTGTCGCTGGCGAACGCCGGTTTCGAGGTCGGGGTCCTCGACGCGGACGTTTACGGGTTCTCGATTCCGAGCATGCTCGGAATCGATGCCGACCCAGGGGTTCACGACCAGAAGATGGTCCCGCCGGTGGCTTTTGGGGTGCGCTGCATGTCGATGGGCTTCTTCGTCGACGAGGACCAGCCGGTTATGTGGCTGGGCCCGATGCTCCACAAGGCGCTGGAGCAGTTCCTCGTGGACGTCGACTGGGGAGATCCCGACTTCCTCCTCGTCGACATGCCGCCGGGCACCGGCGACGTCGCCTTGTCGATGGCCCAGTACCTCCCCACGTCAGAGGTCTACGTCGTGACGACTCCACAAGCCGCCGCGCGGCGCGTGGCCCAACGCACCGCGTACATGGACAAGAAGATCAACCTGCCCCTTCGCGGCGTGATCGAGAACATGGCCTGGTTCACCGGAGACGACGGGACCCGCTACGAGTTGTTCGGCAACGGTGGGGGGGAGCAGCTGGCGGCGGAGCTGGGCGTGCCGCTGCTCGGCCAGGTGCCCCTCGTGGCCGCCGTGCGCGAAGGCGGCGACGTTGGCGTCCCCGTGACAATCGCCGATCCTCAGGGAGAGGCCGCCAAGGCATTCGACGCCATTGCTGGCAAGCTGGCCTCCGCTGGAAGGGCCCGGATATTTCACCCCGAACTGACGATTCGCTGAGGCGACATCCCATGAGTGCCCAGATGACGTAGAAACTGGTGGTGACCACTTCCGACGGAGCCCGGCGGGGCCACGGTGGCGCGCCTGTTGGCCGCCGGGTGGTTCTCGCCATGATCGGGCTGGGGGCTGTTGGCGTTGTCGCCGGGCGCCGCATCCAAGACAGCATCAACAGCGCACTCGGCCCGGTAGTCTCCAACGACCCCACCGGGCTGAGCTCGCTGATCCCCGGCGCCGGCGGAGGGCGCATCTACACCGTCACCGATGGGTACCCAAGTGTCGACCGGTCCGCGTACCGCTTGCGGGTGGACGGGCGGGTCAACCAGGCGCTCAGCCTGAGCCTCGACGACCTGCGGGCCATGGCGCCCACGACGCTGATCAAGGACTTCCAGTGCGTCACGGGTTGGCGGGTCACGGGGGTGCACTGGCAGGGCGTGAGGCTCTCGGACATCCTCGACAGAGCGGGGATGCAGGACTCGGGGACCGCGCTGCGCTTCGAGTCCTTCGACGGTGTCTACACCGAGAGCCTCACCCTGGCCGAGGCCCGGCGTTCCGACGTGATCGTGGCCTACGAGATGGGCGGCAAGCCGATCAGCCAGGCTCACGGCGGGCCCGTCCGCCTGTACGTCGCCCCCATGTACGGCTACAAGTCCTGCAAGTGGCTGTCGCGCGTAGCCGTGGTCAGCCAGGTCGAGCCCGGCTACTGGGAGCGGGTGGGCAACTACGACGTCGAGGCGTGGGTGGGTCGGAGCAATGGTCGCGGCGACCCGGCTACCTGACAGCGAAGCGCTCCTGCCCCGTTTCGACCGGGTGGAGAGGTTCGTGCACTGGCTCAACGCCGCCCTGTTTGCGGTCCTGATCCTGACCGGTGCCACCTTGTACTTCGCACCGTTGATGGCCGCGATCGGCCGCCGCGACCTGGTCCAGAACATCCACGTCTACTCCGGTATCGCCTTGCCGGTCCCGCTGGCGTTGGCCGTCGTCGGCCGGTGGGGACGGGGGCTACGCGCCGACATCGCCCGTTTCAACCGCTGGAGCGACGACGACAAGCGATGGCTGCGGAGAGCCGTTGCGCGCCGCGGGCGGAGGGCGCAGTTCCACGATGGGATCCGGGTCGGAAAGTTCAACGCCGGCCAGAAGCTCAACGCATCGTTCGTCGTGGGTCTGATCGTCGTCATGCTCGGCACCGGGATCGTCATGGAGTGGTACCACCCGTACCCGCTGGCTTGGCGCACCGGAGCGACCTTGGTGCACGATTGGTTGTCGCTCGCCGCTGTGGTGGTCATAGCCGGTCACATCTGCCTTGCCCTCGCCGACCGCGAGTCGCTCCAATCGATGTGGCGCGGCACCATCGCCCGGAGCTGGGCCGAGCGCCACGCGCCAGGATGGATCGCGGAGCTGGAGGAGTCCGGCCTCACCGACCGCCGGACACCTCCTCGATCGACGCGATGAGGATCCCCAACGCCTCGTCTGCCTCTTCGAGGGTCACCGACATCGGCGGCGCCAGCCGCAGCACGTTGCCCCGGACCCCGCCCCGACCGATGAGAAGCCCGCGCTCCCTGGTCCGCTCCATGACCGCGGCGGCCGCCTCCGGGTCCGCAACCGACGTGCCTGGCGTGACCAGCTCCATGCCCACCATGAGCCCCTTTCCCCGTACCTCCCCGACCATCCCGCCGGCGCTGGCCAGTGGCCACAGGCCCTCGAGCAGGTGGCGGCCGACCCGCCGCGCGTTGGCCTGAAGGTCATTGGCGAGTAGATGCTCGAGGTTGGCCAGCGCGCCTGCGCACGCCAGCGGGTTTCCGCCGAAGGTCGATATCGACTTGGCGGACACCGAGTCCACCAGTTCGGCCCGGCCCACCACCCCTCCGATGGCCAGACCGTTGCCGAGGCCCTTGGCGAAGGTGAGCATGTCTGGCGTGATCCCGTGCGCCTGGTAGCCCCAGAAGTGCTCCCCGGTGCGCCCCCACCCCGTCTGCACCTCGTCGGAGATCAGCAGGATCCCATGGTCGTCGAGGATCTTGCGCATCGGGGCGAAGAAACCGTCGGGTGGCACGACGAAGCCGCCCACGCCCTGGATCGGCTCGGCGATCATGGCCGCCACGTCGCCGGCGGTGGCGGTGTCGATCACGTCGGCGAGGTCGGCGGCGCACGCGGCAACGAAGTCGTCGTCGGACAGGTGGCCGAAGGGGCTGCGGTACTTGTAGCCGCCGTGCACGTAGCTCACGTTGACCGGGGTGAGGCTCGACGCCGACCACGAGCGGATACCCGTAGCGGCCATCGACGCGAACGAGCGGCCGTGGTAGCTGTTGCGCAGGGCCAGGATCTGGTTGGAGCGCCGCGCGTTGCAAGCGAGCTGGATCGCCGCGTCGTTGGCTTCGCTCCCCGAGTTGACGAAGAACACCTTCGCGTCTGCGATCCCCGACAGCCCGGCGATGCGCTCGGCCAGCTCGACCATCGGGCGGATGAGGTAAAGGGTCGAGGTATGGAGCATCCGGCCCGCCTGGGTCCTGATCGCGTCGACCACCTCGGGCACCGCGTGACCGGTCATGGTGGTGAGTATCCCCCCGAAGA
>JBPCRR010000319.1:0-4145 GCA_050996645.1 Acidimicrobiales bacterium
GTTCCGTCGCCGGCGCCTGGGCGTGCTGGCAGGTTTGGTCCTCGTCATCGCGCTCATTGCCTGGCTGGCCTCGGGCACCGGGGGGTCGTCCAAGCACGCCGCAACCCGCTCCAAGCCGGCGGCAACCGGCGCGCGACAGCCAACCGCCGCTCTCCCGGCCGTCGAGGCTGGGTTGCTGCCCTGGAAGCTCGCGGCGCCGCTCAGCCGGATGGTGGTCCTGCCCGGTGGCGGCGCGCAGCTGGCGGTGGCCGGTGGTCTGTTGGACAGCCAGGCCACCAGCGCCAAGATCTCCTTCCTGGACACCGGCAATGGCACACGGGCGAACGGAGGGGCGATGGCCAGCGGTGTGCACGACGCCGCCGGCGCGGTAATCGGCGGCCAAGGAGTGGTCTTCGGGGGCGGCTCACCGAGCACGGTGGCGGGAGTGCAGACGCTGCCGGGCTTCACGCCGGGGGGCACTGCAGGCCCTTCGACCGGCCAGGCCACCGGCGCCCTGCCCCAACCTCGCTCCGACCACGTCGCGGTGACCGTCGCTCAGGCGACCTACGTGCTCGGTGGCTATGACGGCACCAAGCCTGATCCCGAGGTGCTCGCGACCACGGACGGCAAGCGGTTCACCTCGGTGGCGACGCTCTCGGTGCCCGTGCGCTACCCGGCGGCAGCCGGCGCCGGAGGTCAGATCTACGTCTTCGGCGGCCAGGCGGTCGGCGGCACCACAGGCGCAAACCAGCCCGTCGACGCCATCCAGCGGGTCGACCCCGCCACCCACAAGGCCACCGTCGTCGGGCACCTCCCCATCCCGCTTCAGGCGGCCGTGGCTTGGAGCGCCGGCGGGCTCATCTATGTGGCAGGGGGCGACAGCGCCTCGGCTCCCACGACCGTCGCAGGCGTGGGCACGACGCAGCTCGGCGGCTGGGGGACCGGCACCGGGCAAGGCGCGGGCGTCGCCGGTGCCGGCGTGGCAACTTCGAACGCCATCTGGGCGTTCGACCCCACGACCGGCCGGCTCCTCGACGCGGGGCGGCTGCAGGTGCCAGTGTCGCACGCCGGCGTGGCAGTCGTCGCCGGGCGCGCATGGATAGTCGGCGGGGAGTCCGGCGGCAAGGTGATGGCCACCGTGCAGGTCGTGTCTCCCAACCTCTCCTTCGGGAGCGCAGGTTCGCCCGGCGCCGGGTCTCCCTACTTCGGCAACCAGCTGCTGATCGCCGACCGTGGGAACAACCGGCTGCTGCTGATGGACTCGGCAATGAAGCTGACCTGGACGTACCCGAGTGCCACCAGCCCACCAGACCCGCTCGGCTTCTACTTCCCCGACGACGCGTTCTTCATCAACCACGGGACCGCCATCATCTCCAACCAGGAGCAGAACAACACGATCGTGGAGGTCGCCTATCCCTCCGGCAACATCGTGTGGTCCTACGGACACCCGAAGGTTTCCGGGACCGGGGCGGGGTACCTGCACGAGCCCGATGACGCCTACCTGTTGCGTGATGGACGGGTCTCTGTCGCGGACGCCAACAACTGCAGGGTGCTTGTGATCAACAACAACGGGACCGTGGCCTCCCAGATCGGCACCAACGGGGTCTGCCGCCACAACCCGCCGGCGTCGATGGGGACGCCAAACGGGGACACCCCTCTGTGGAACGGCAACCTGCTCGTGTCGGAGATCACCGGGTCGTGGGTGAGCGAGTACACCCCGGCGGGACAGCTGGTGTGGACCGTGCACCTGCCGATCGCCTACCCGTCGGACCCCCAGCAACTGGGCGCGTCGTTGACATCCAACCCCGACCGCTACCTGATAGCCGACTACGCCCGGCCGGGCCAGGTCCTCCAGTTCACCCGCGCGGGCCAGATCCTTCAGAGCTACAAGGCGTCAGCGGGGCCGGGCATGCTCGACCACCCTTCGCTGGCGGAGGAGTTGCCCAACGGGATCTACCTGATCAACGACGACTACAACCACCGCATGGTCGCCATCGACCCCGCCACCGGCGCGCTGGTTTGGCAGTACGGGATCACGGCTCATCGCGGGACGGGGCCAGGGATGCTCGACACGCCTGACGGCTTCGACATCCTCGCGCCGGGCGGTGCAACGCCCACACACCCCCAGACGGGCTGATCGGCGCCGCGCGCTACCGGGGATTGGAGTGACAGGCATCCACCCATGCATCGACCGTCGCCCACTCTGTGGTGAGCCACGCCTTGCGCTCCTCGTCCCCGGTGGGGGGCGCCGCCGCCGGCCACGCCCGAACCCTCATTTTCGTTGACAGCGGGATCCCGGACCACATCTGGCGCGCGCTGGTGAGCCGGTCGAGGCCCGCGTGGGCGACCACGACGACGCCGAGGTCGGGCCGTGCGTCCAGGCAGGCCAGCACCCCAGCCGGCCGGGGAGGCAGCACGTTGGTCATCAGCACGGCCGGCCTGGCCGCCGCAGCTCCCCTCTCCGAACGCAGGCGGTGAATGGCGCGGCGGCGGCGCTTTGGGGTCCAGTTGCCACCTTCGGGAAACACCAAGAGGGCGTCACCTCGCGAGAGGTCGCGAGCCGCCACGGCTAGGCGACTGGCAAGAGCCTCTCCCCGAGGTGGGCCAGAGGGCAGGAAGCAGCAGCCCAGCCGGTTGAGAAGGACGTCCAGCGCGGGGTCGATGGCCAGGATCTCTTTGACCACAATCCTCACCCTTCGCTGATACCTGGTGAGCAGCAGGTAGACCAGCGCGAACGAGTCGCCCGGACCGCCGTGGCGTGCCAGCACGAGGAGCGGGTTGGGGTCGCCGAACGCGGCGTGCTCCGGCCCCTCGACCTCCACCTCGAACCCGAAGCATGCTCTCGCGGCCCCCAGCACCGAGCCCAGCGCCCATGCCAGCAATCGCCGGTTCGCCTCCACCCAGACCTCGTCGCGCCCGCTCGGTTTTCCCAGCCTCGGATGGCGCAACCACACCACGCCGGCGGCGGCGAGCACCCCGACCTCGATCAGGGTGTAGGCGAGGCCGAACCCCGCCACGCGGAGCAGGCGACGGGCCTTGTCCAACGGGATCGCCACGAATCCGACCAAAGCGAGAGCGCCGAAGATCGCCGCCAAGGTGACGAGCGCGGCCAGCTCGACCGGCAGGAGGAGGCGGCGCAGGCGTCGGGGAAACAGCCGCATCACCCCCGCCCCGGCTCGCTGTCCCTGGCCTCCGCTGCGTCGAGGTAGGCACAACTGGCGCGGTACGCCGCGTCGATGCGGGCGGCCACCGAGGATGTGCTGCGATAGCGCACCGACAGTGCCGGCGGCGCTGACCCGCTCGGCAGGACCCGCACCTCCACCCCCTCCGGCAGCTTGGCCATGTCCTCCGCGAAACGATGCCGGCGGCTGATCTCGAACGCCACCAAGGCGACCTCCCAGGGGCGGGTGGGCACGTGGAGGGCGTGTTCGAGGCGCCCGACGTGGAGCACGTAGATGCGGCGCGCGCCGAGCTCCACTGCCCGGCCGACCGGCACCGACTGCACCAGCCCGCCGTCGAGAAAGTGCTCCCCGTCGACCTCGACCGCGGGCAGCAGTCCCGGCACCGCGCACGAGGCGAGCACCGCGTCGGTGACCGGCCCCTTGGAGAACCAGTGCGCGGTGGCCCGCTCTATGCAAGCGGCGACGCACTCGAATCGAACCGGAAGGTCCTCGATGCGCAGCCCGCCTAAGGAGTCCTCGAGGAGCCGCCGGAGACGCTGGTTCGCGTGGAGGTGTGTGCCGTGTCGGGCGAGGGTGCTGATCTGGCCGAGGATGGAGCTGGCGAACACCCCGCGGTCGGACAATCCCGTCCAGGTTTCCACCATGCGCTCGACGGTCACCGCAGACGGCTCGGTGGCGAAGATCGCGCCGTTGAGGGCCCCGACACTCGAGCCCACGACCAGCTCGGGCTCGATACCGCGCTCCACCAAGGCCCGCAGCATCCCCACCTCAGCCGAGCCGAGCACACCCCCGCCACCCAGAACGAATGCGGTCTGGGGCCGCGATCGGGTCACGCGTCAAGGATGGCACGGACCAAGGGCGCCGGAGGTGCTGGGGGGCAGAGGCGCTTGGGGCGGGGGGGAGAACCCCCCTCGGGCGTCCCCCCCCGTTTGGTTTCGCCCGCCCTGTTTTCGGAAGACCCCCCCCACGCCCAAGGGGAAGTCT
>JBPCRR010000338.1:0-12676 GCA_050996645.1 Acidimicrobiales bacterium
CCCATCGTGCTCCGACCCGTCTGGGTCGAGCTCGTTTGCACCCCTTGTCGCCGGTGTCGTCGTCGTCCCGAACGTCGAGCGTTCCTCGACCCATCCCGTGATTGACCGCGTTGTCGACGGCACCGACCTGACGGTGCGCGTCGGGTTCGGGGTCGACCAGGACGTGCTCGAGGAGGCCGGTGTGTGCGACGCCGGCGCCTTGGCAGCGGTGACCAGCGGCGACAACACCAACATCCTCACCGCGCGGATCGCCCGCGAGACCTTTGAGATTCCCCGGGTCGTGGCCCGCATCTACGATCCCCGTCGCGCGGCGATCTACCAGCGCCTCGGCATACCGACTGTCGCCACGGTCAGCTGGACCGTCGACCAGGTGGTCCGAAGAATCCTGCCCGACGAGGCGGTCACGGCTTGGACCGACTCCACGGGGGAAGTCAGCATCGTCGAGCACGTCCTTCCCGACGCCTTCGCCGGGCGCAGCCTGCAGGACCTCTCCGCCGGCGACCGCTATCGGCCGGTGCTGCTCACCCGGGGCGGCCAGGCCCGCCTCGCCGGTCCCGACACGGTTGCCCAGCAGGGCGACCTGCTGCTGTTCGCGGTGCGCGTGACGTCGATAGACGAGCTCGCCGAGCGCCTCCAGGCGGGTAATGCGACCGCCCCGGCGGGGCTGGGCCGATGAAGGTCGTCATCGCCGGCGCCGGCGTTGTGGGTACCTCGGTGGGCGCCGACCTGTGCGCCAACGGCCACGACGTGAAGATCATCGAGTCTGACCAGGCCCTCGTCGACAAGGCCCGCAAGGAGCTCCCCTGCGGCTGGCACGTCGGCGACGCCTGCGAGGTCAGCACGCTGCAAGCTGTGGGAATGGACGACGTCGACGTCGTGGTGGCCGCCACGGGCGACGACGAGGACAACCTGGTCGTTTCGCTGCTCGCCAAGCAGGAGTTCGCGGTTCCCAGGGTCATCGCAAGGGTCAACAATCCAAAGAACCGCTGGCTGTTCAACGAGACCTGGGGCGTGGACGTGTCGGTGTCGACGCCGCACCTGATGACGGCGCTGGTCGAAGAGGCGGTGTCGGTGGGGACCGTGGTGCGGCTGCTGCAGTTCGCCGAGGGCCGCGCCCGCCTGGTGGAGGTCACCCTGGCCCAGGACAGCCCGGCGCAGGGCCGCCCCATCGGCGACCTCGGGATGCCCCGTGACGCCAGCGTCGTGGCGGTTCTGCGCGGCAGGCGGGTGGTGGCACCCCGCGACGACACGGTCCTCGACGCCGGTGACGAGGTCATAGTCCTCGTCACCGAGGACGCCGAGGAGGCGTTGCGAGCCGTCTTCGTCGGCGCCGGTTAGCAACCTTTAGCAGGTCCAAGAGGAGAAATCGCGGATTTCCACTTGCGTTTCTCGTCGCGACCAGCCAAGATCACATCAGTGTAGTTACATCGGTGCTATCAAAAGAGGGGAGCACCCGATGAGTGAGCTGATCGATCTGTTGCTGGCCCAAGCTCCCGAGCAGAGCTGGCAGAGGCAGGCCAACTGCATGGGCGTCGACCCGGACCTGTTCTTTCCCGAGAGGGGCTCCTCGACTCGGGAGGCCAAGGAGGTGTGCCGGGGCTGCGTGGTCCGCGAGGACTGCCTGGAGTATGCGCTGGCCAACGGCGAGAAGTTCGGGATCTGGGGTGGCTTGAGCGAAAGGGAGCGCCGCCGGATCCGCCGGCGCCGCTCCATGGAGCGCCGCTCGGCGAGCGCCGCCTCCTGAGCGCCCCGCCGGCGGTGACCTGGCGAGTGTCGAGGGGCCAGGTGCCGACAGGCCCGACCTCCGGGCTAGTCGCCGGGGCCGGCCGGAAGACTTCCCCCATCGGGGCCCGCCTCTTCGAGGCGGGCCTCGATCGTCGAGGAGGGCTCAAGGCCCAGCTCTGCGTGGCGGCTTGAAGGGATCGCTCCCAGCACCGCGGCGGGCACCAACCCCACCAGCTCGGCGCGGGCGATCTCGCCACGACTGGCGACGGCATCGAAAACGACCTCGGGACCGAGGCGCCACGGGTCGATGAGGTTGCACGAAACCTGCACGGCGCCGCCGACGTCGAGGGCGAGGGTCCGCAGGGCAGGGCCGCGCAGCTCGGCGGCGATGCGCCGGGCCAGCTCGAGGGCTGCCTCGGCGAGCCACAGGTTGTAGGCGACCAGCACGCCCCGGGCGCCAACGGCCGCCGCTCCGGCGCTCGGGTGCACGGTTCGAGGGCCAGTGTCGGGGAGGAGGTCCTTCCACGCCCGCCGGCGGACCTCCGGGAGGGTGCGCTCTGGTCCGTAGAGGAAGCACGGCAGCTCGAGGGTGTCGCCGGCCCATCGGGCGAAGCGGTCCCGCGCTCCGACGGCGGCCTGCGTTGCCCCAGTCGCCGTCGCCGTCGCCCCCGTCGCCGGAGCGGCGGCGGGGGCGAGCTCCACCCACGGGACGACGTCGAGCGCACCGATGCGCGGGTGGGCACCTTCGTGGTGGCCGATGTCGACCGACTGCACGACCGCGACCGCCAGGCGGCGCACCGCCTCCTCGAGCTCTCCTGGCGGCCCGGCCATCGTGATCACCGACCGGTGGTGGGCGGCGTCGCTGTGCACGTCGAGCACGAGCGGTGCGCCGGCGCCGGCCAAGCGTCTGACCAGGGCCGGGTCGCGACCCTCACTCACGTTGACCACGCATTCGAGCACCCGGGTCAGACGGTCCCCGGGGCGTCGCCGGTCATCTGGACCGGCCGGCGGTCACGTATGCCAACAGAGCCATAACAACCTCGCCACAACCGCTCCCATCGATAGAGGTACGCTTACATCATGCTCTTCGCAAACATCTTCGGCCCCGACCTCGGCATTGTCGTGCTGGTCATCCTGGCCGTGCTCCTCTTCGGCAGCCAGCTGCCCAAGATCGCCCGCAACCTCGGCACCGCCGGCAAGGAGTTCCGCAAGGCCCAGGCCGAAGCCGAGGAGGAGGCCGAAAAGGAGAAGACTGAGAAGGCGCAGGCGGCCCTCCCCGCCCCCAACCCCGCCCCTGGGGCGATCACGCCGCCGTCGGCGGAGGAGAAGGTCACCTTGAGCCGCACCGAGCTCGACGCGCTCCTCGCTGCACGTGAGGCCCAGGCCCGCAGCGAGGCTCAGGCCCGCAGCGAGGCCAAGGACGCTACCTCCTGAGCTGAGACCCGCCGCGTCGGTGCTGGATCAACGAAGCTCGGTCGAGGCCAAGCTGGCCGAGGACCCGAGAGACGACGACTTCGTCTGGAGCCTGGTTCGCCCGATCGGGGCTTACCTCGGCGGCCCCAACATCGTGATGCAGCTCAGCCGGTTGGGTGTCGGGCGGGGTGTGGCCGAGAGCACGGTGGACTCCGGCAGGCTCGACAAGCACCCCGTCAAGCGCGCCCGGACCACGTTCGGTTACGTGGTCGCTGCGCTGCTCGGTACCCCGGCCGAGCGAACCTGGCTGCGGGGCGAGGTCGACCGAGCGCACCGCGCCGTGCGCAGCGCACCGGGCGCAGCTGTCCAGTACACCGCCTTCGACCCGGACCTGCAGTTGTGGGTAGCCGCCTGCATTTGCAAGGGGCTGCTCGACCAGGCCACCGTCTTGCGCCCCGACCTCGACGATGCGACCCGCGACCGCATCGTTCGGGTCGCCCGCCGCATCGCCACGACGTTGCAGGTTGATGCCGCGGCGTGGCCGGCTGACGCGAAGGCCTTCGACGACTACTGGTCGGACAACCTCCAGCGGTTGGAGGTCGACGAGGTCACCAGCTCCTACCTGCATGAGTTCCTCCGCCTCCGCTGGCTCGGCCCGATCCCGTCCGCGCTGTTAGGGCGATTCCACACCTTCGTTTCGACCGGGCTCCTCAGCGACGAGTTCCGCAGCCCGCTCGGCCTGGCGTGGTCCGACGGCCACCAGCAGTGGTTCGACCGCCTCGTTTGGGTCTCCGTCCGGGTGGATCGGCTGGTGCCGGCGCAACTGGCGCAACTGGTGCCAAGGCTCTACCTACGCGACTTGCGACGCCGTCACCGCCACGGCAAGCCGTTCATCTGAGCGCGGCAGATCCGCTCAGTCGACCCTGACCGGGATTCGCCGGCTGCGAGCGATGCGGCGCCGCTCGCGCTCAGAGGCCCCGCCCCACACGCCGTGTTCGATGCGGTTGTAGAGGGCGTACTCCAAGCAGGGCTGCTTGACCGGGCAGTCGGCGCAGATTCGCCGCGCCAACTCCACCCCAACCCCGTCGCTCGGGAAGAAAGTCTCGGGAGGCAGCTCCCGGCACTTGCCCTCACTCATCCATTGGGTATCCATTGGACCTCCGTCGACTGGTTGCCACGCGCCACGTCTGCTGCTCGGTATGGTTCCCAGGTCCAGGGTGGACCATGACTGCTGGGGCACCACGTACTCCTGGAACACCACGTACTCCTGGAACACCAAGCGCACGATGGGGGGCGTGGGACTAGAAAGGGGATTCTACTCGATCGACCGGCCGGAAGCACACGAGGTCCCGCCCGGCGCCGCGTCGAAGGACAGGGGTGAGCATGGAGCGCATCGAATGCCAGTGGTGCCGGGCACAGAACCCGCCCGAGGCCAAGACCTGTTCGACGTGCGGGGCGCCGCTCGACGTCCGCAACCTGGTGAGCGACTCGGGGTGGAGGGAGGCGCCTCGGCTTCGGGACATGACCGAGTTCCACTTCTCCAACAGCACCTGCCAGGTGGAAGGTGAGCTGGTGCCCGTCGCCGAGATCAACCTGGCGGAGGGGGATTCGGTGTTCTTCGAGCATCATGTGCTCTTGTGGAAAGACGAGTCCACCCCGTTGTCGGCCATGCCAACCGGTGGGGGGATGAAGCGAATGCTCGGCGGCATGCCGTTCGTCATCTCTGTCGCCCACGGCCCCGGGAGGGTCGCGTTCTCGAGGGACGCGTCAGGCGAGGTTGTTGTCCTGCCGCTGCACCCGAGCATGGAACTCGACGTCCGCGAACACGCGTTCCTGGTCGGCTCACACTCGATCACCTACTCCTTCGTGCGGATCAAGGGCATGACCAACGTCCTGCACGGCGAGGGGATGTACATGGACCGCTTCGTCACCTCGGGCGAGGCGGGCATATTGCTCCTGCACGGCTACGGCAACGTGTTCGAGAGGGTGCTCGGCCCGGGGGAGAAGATCCTGGTGGAGCCAGGAGGCTTCCTTTACAAGGACTCGTCCGTCCAGATGCAGACCGTGCAGCAGAATGTCAAGACCGGCTTGCTCCGCCACGGCATGTACCTGGCGGAGATGACCGGGCCGGGGCGGGTCGGGATCCAGTCCATGTACGTGCACCACCACTCGGCGTAGAGCGATGACAGGCGCTCGGTGACAGACGGCCCCAGGGGCACCTATACCTGCCGGTACTGCCGGCTGCCGAGCGACGCCAGCGCGCCGGCGTGCCCCAACTGCGGCGCGCCGGTGGATGTGAAGGCGATGGTCAGCCGCTCCGGGTGGGAACCCCAGCCGCCGATCAAGGACATGGCCCGGATCCAGTTCGGCCGCTCCACCTGCCAGATCGAGGGCACCTACGTCCCAGTGGCCGACTTCGGGCTCGCTCCGGCCCAGCCCGACGTCGGCCAGTCGGGCGGGGGGGAGTGGGTGTACTTCTCTCACCACCACCTCCTGTGGGCCGAGCCGGGCGTCGACCTCGCTACCCGGCCGATGTCCGGCGGCTGGAACCGGGTTCGCGCCGGCCTGCCCCTCGTGATGATGCAGGCGCACGGTCCGGGCCATCTGGCGCTGTCGGATGACTCTCCCGGCGAGGTGGTCGCCATCCCGATCCAGCACGGTCAGGAGGTGTGGGTCCGCGAGCACCGCTTCCTGGCCGCGACCGGCAACGTCGGCTACCGGTGGGACCAGTCGGGGATCTGGTACGTGACCGGCAGCGGCGATGACCAGGAGACCCACTACCCCGTCGGGATGTACATTGACCGGTTCTTCGCACAGGGTGGCCCTGGCTTGCTGCTGTTGCACTCGCCGGGCAACACCTTCATCCGCGACTTGCCGGCGGGAGAGACCATATGCATCCAGCCGAGCTCGCTTCTCTACAAGGACCCGACCGTGGGGATGCAGCTTCACCTCGAGTACCCCCACTCGGCGGGATTGAGCTGGGGCCGCGCCTACAGCTACCGCCACATCTGGCTGCGCATGTGGGGGCCCGGACGGGTGGCGGTGCAGTCGGTGTTCGAGCGGCCGGAGGACAGCGGCTACGTCCAGCGCTCCTCGCCGGCAACCGTCGCGCAGTGGTGAGGCAGGGCGGACCGCTGCGGCGGCTTGACAACGCCCGGCGTGTCACCGATCATGGAGTTGTCATGACCCGTGTTTTGGGCCTCCTGCTTTTGTAGGCGAGCACCACATACCGGTGCTCGCCGAGAACCTCCTGTCGCCTTTCGGGGCCAGGAGGTTTTTTTGTTCCTCGAAGACAACCACCCCCGAAAGGGCCCGCGAGATGCCCGCATACTCCTACCCCACACCATGCGACATGCCGTACGAGAAGTACCGCCCGTACGTGCCGCTCGAGCTGCCGGACCGCACGTGGCCCGACAAGCGCCTCACCAAGGCTCCCAAGTGGTGCAGCGTGGACCTGCGCGACGGTAACCAGGCGTTGATCGACCCGATGGACCCGGGGCGCAAGCTGAAGATGTTCGAGACCCTGATAGGGATGGGGTTCCACGAGATCGAGGTGGGGTTCCCGGCGGCCTCGCAGACCGACTTCGACTTCATCCGGCTCATCATCGACGAGGACCGCATACCCGAGGACGTCAACGTCCAGGTGCTCGTCCAGTGCCGCCCCGAGCTGATCGAGCGCACCTTCGAGGCCATCGCCGGCGCCCCACAGGCGGTGGTGCACTTCTACAACTCCACGTCCACGCTGCAGCGCCGCGTCGTGTTCGGCCTGGACAAGGGGGGCATAACCGACATCGCAACCAGCGCGGCCGCCATGGTCAAAAAGATGGAGAAGACCGTGCCGGGGACCCGGGTCACCTACGAGTACTCGCCGGAGAGCTTCACGGGAACCGAGCCGGACTTCGCGGTGGAGATCTGCGAAGCGGTGATGGAGGTCGTCGAGCCCGAGCCGGGGCGCCCGATGATCATCAACCTCCCGAACACCGTGGAGATGTACGGGCCCAACCTCTACGCGGACGTCATCGAGTGGTTCGGTCGCAAGATCGCTCACCGTGACTGCGTCGTGCTCAGCCTGCACCCCCACAACGACAGGGGGACCGCCGTGGCGGCGGCCGAGCTGGCGCAGCTGGCCGGCGCCGACCGGGTGGAGGGAACGCTGTTCGGCAACGGGGAGCGCACCGGGAACGTGGACGTGGTGACACTCGCTATGAACCTGTTCTCCCAGGGGGTCAATCCCGAGCTCGACCTCCACGACATAGACGCCCTTCGGCGCGTGGCGGAGCACTGCAATCGCCTTCCCGTGCACCCGCGCCATCCCTACGCCGGCGACCTGGTGTACACCGCGTTCTCGGGCTCGCACCAAGACGCCATCAAGAAGGGCATGGACGCCCTCGACGCCGACTACGAAACATGGGAGGTGCCGTACCTGCCGATCGACCCCAAGCACGTGGGGCGCACCTACGAGGCGATCATCCGCGTCAACAGCCAGTCGGGCAAGGGCGGCGTTGCCTACCTCATGGACACCGAGCACGGCTTGGACCTGCCGCGGCGGCTGCAGATCGAGTTCTCCAAGGAGGTACAAGCGGTCACCGAGGCCAGCGGCACGGAGATCAAGTCGGGCGAGCTATGGGACGTGTTCAGCCGCACCTACCTGCCAGACGACGCTGGGATCCGCCTGATCTCAACCGAGGTCAGCTCCACCAGCGGCGGGGAGCCAGGTGGAGAAAGCGTCACCCGGGTGACCGCCCAGGTCCTGGTGGACGGAGCGCACCGGACGCTGTCGGGCCAGGGCAACGGTCCTGTAGCAGCCCTGGTCAACGGCTTGCGGGCTGAGCTCGGACTGGAGGTGTCGGTGCTGGACTACAACGAGCACGCCCTCACCTCCGGCAGCGAGGCCTCAGCGGTCGCCTACGTCGAGGCGGAGGGCCCTTCAGGGTCCACGGTGTGGGGAGTCGGGATCGACTCGAGCATCCTAGACGCATCGCTGCGGGCGGTGATCTCCGCCGCCAACCGCCTGCGGGGTGATCCTTCAGCGGCGTAGGCTGGCCGGCCATGTCCCAAACCCAGAGCGAGGAGCCCGGCCCGCCGCGCGGCCGCATCCGCGTCGTGTACCTGGGCCCGGTGGCCCCCCACTGGCGCATCGACAGCGACTTCGGCGAACGCGCCCTGATCGAGCAGTTCCGCCAGCGCGTCCTCGCCAGGCTGTTGCTATTGCCGCCTCATGACCCGCAGTTCCGGCGCAACCGGGAGCGCGTGGCGCGTGACGCGGAGCGTGAGAACCTCCTGCTGGAGTGGGACCTCGGCCTGCCGGAGGAAGAGGCAGGCACCCCCGCTCATTGAGCGGAGGGCCCTCCGGTGTCTCGACGCGCCAGCGCCCCGCGGTCATGGTGGCGACGCGCTTGGCGAGCCGTGATCCGGGACAGCGGCGGGTCGCCCCGGGCTCTGACACCGGTGCCGGCGCGGCTCGCGTTGGGGGTGGGCGGGGCGCAGGTCGTTCATCCCCCGTTGGCCCAAAGGGCCGCGTCAGCCGGTAGCGTTGCCCACGTGGTGGCATTCTCGGAGGCGACGGATCCCGTCGGCGCCGAGCCGGTCGAGGACCCGGCGGCGTCCGCGGCCCGCCTCGGCGTAGCAGTGGCCGCGCCCGACCGGCTGCCTCCCGACGAGGTGATCACCGGCGGCGAGCACCGCTACATCAACAGGGAGCTGTCCAACCTCGACTTCGACGGCAGGGTCCTCGCTCTAGCCGAGTCCCAAGATCTACCCTTGCTCGAGCGGGTCAAGTTCCTCGCGATCTTCACCTCCAACCTCGACGAGTTCTTCCAGGTCCGCGTGGCGGGCCTGAAGGACCAGCAGGCCGCGGGGGTCTCCACGACCGCGCCCGACGGGCTTTCTGTCTCCGACCAGCTCAAAGCCGCCAGGATCGAGGTCAGCTCACTGCTCGAGCGGCGGGGTCGCGCGTTCCTCGAGCTGATCGCACCGGAGCTCGCCGAGAACGGGATCCGCTTCTCGGACTGGGAGAGCCTTGACGACGACGACCGCAGCTGGCTCGAAGGGGTCTTCGAGGCACGGATCTTTCCTGTCCTAACCCCCCTCGCTGTCGATCCCGGTCACCCCTTTCCCTACATCTCCCACCTCTCGCTCAACCTGGCGGTGATCGTCCGCGACCCCGTCGGAGGCGATCGCCGCTTCGCCCGCGTCAAGGTCCCGCCGCGGCTGCCCGGTTTCCTGGTCATGCCCGACGGCGAGCGCTTCGTCCGCCTCGAGCAAGTGATCTCTGCTCACCTGGGCGCCCTCTTTCCCGGGATGGAGATCGAGAGCCACCACGCCTTCAGGGTCACCCGCAACGCCGACCTGACCCTCGAGGAGGACGAGGCCGACGACCTGCTCGCCGCGGTCGAGATGGAGCTTCGCCGCCGGCGTTTCGGGCGCGCCGTGCGACTCGAAGTGGACGCTTCGATCACCGCAGAGGTCCGGGAGCTGCTGACCCGCGAGCTCGACCTCGAGCCCGAGGATGTCTACGACGTGGTCGGCCCGCTCGACCTCACCGGGCTGTGGGCCGTGCACGATCTCGACCGCCCGGAGCTCAAGCACGACCCCTGGACGCCGGTGACCCCCGCCCGGCTGGCCACTCCCGACGACGAGGCCGTCGACATCTTCGCGGCCATCCGCGAGGGCGACATCGTGCTCCACCATCCATACGACAGCTTTGCCGCGTCCACGCAGGCCTTCATAGCCCAGGCGGCGCGCGACCCTCAGGTGCTCACGATCAAACAGACCCTGTACCGCACCTCCGGCGACAGCCCGATCGTGCAGTCGCTCATCCGCGCCGCCGAGCAGGGCAAGCAGGTGGCGGCGCTGGTGGAGCTCAAAGCCCGCGGCGACGAGGCGGCCAACATCGGCTGGGCTCGGGCGCTCGAGGAGGTGGGGGTGCACGTCGTCTACGGCCTGGTCGGGCTGAAGACCCACAGCAAGACCTCGCTCGTGGTGCGTCAGGAAGGCGACGGGATAAGGCGCTACTGCCACATCGGCACCGGCAACTACAACCCAACCACCGCCCGGCTGTACGAGGACGTCGGGGTGCTCTCGGCGGACCCCGATCTCGGGGCGGACCTCACCGACCTGTTCAACTACCTGACCGGCTACAGCCGCCGGGTGGACTACCGGCGCCTCGTTGTGGCGCCGGCGACCCTGCGCCCCCGGATGCTGGAGCTCATCGCGCGTGAGGCCGCCCTCGGCGCCGGGGGACGCATCATCTGGAAGCTCAACAACCTGGTCGACCGGGCGATCATCGACGCCCTGTACGAAGCCTCCGCTGCGGGTGTCCGCATCGACTTGATCACGCGGGCCATCTGCTGCCTGCGTCCCCAGGTCCCGGGGCTCTCGGACCGTATCCGGGTTCGCAGCATCGTCGGGCGGTGGCTCGAGCACTCAAGGGTGTTCTACTTCGGCGCCGGCGCGTCGGCGGCCTCCGCCAACGGTCGGGTCGATGGCGGTCGGGTCGATGGCGGGCCGGTCGATGGCGGGGTCAATGGCGGGCTGGTCCCCGAAGGGGGCGAGTACTACTTCGGCTCGGCCGACATGATGGAGCGCAACCTCGATCGCAGGGTGGAGGCCGTGCTTCCCGTCGTGAATCCACCGCTGCAGGCCCGCCTGCGGGAGATCCTGGAGGTGGAGCTCGCCGACGACGCCCGGGCGTGGGAGCTGCGCGGCGACGGCACCTGGCACAAAGTCGCGCCAATCGAAGGCTTCGACGCCCAGCACCACCTCCAGCAGCTGGCCTCCGAGCGGGCGCGGCGCCGGCGCAGCGACCGGGAGGCCGCCCATCAGGGGATGCGTGTCTGAGCCGCCCGCGGCGGTGCGGGAAGCGGGGGCGGTGGTGCGCGCCGCCGGGGGCGTGGTGTGGAGGGCGGCGTCCGGCGGGGGCTTCGACGTGGTGCTCGTGCACCGGCCCCGCTACGACGACTGGACGCTGCCCAAGGGGAAGGTCGACCCCGGGGAGAGCGACGAGGAGGCGGCCGCGCGCGAAGTGCACGAGGAAGCCTCGGTCACCGTTCGCCTCGGCCCTGAGCTTCCCTCGACGACATACACCGACCGCAACGGCAAGACCAAGCGGGTGAGGTACTGGGCGATGGAGGTGGTCTCCGGTGACCCCCGGGGCGATCACGAGGTGGACGAGGCGGCGTGGGTTCGTCTTGAAGACGCGAGAGCCAGGCTGAGCTACGAGCGTGACCGCGCCGTGCTCGACGCGCTGGCCGACGCGCTGGCCAGCGGCTCAGATGTTCTGGGGTAGCAGGCGCACGACGTTCTCGAAGCAGAACCACAGCGGCACCAGGGTGATCCCGATACCACCCACGTAGGCGCCGAGGCGTCGCCAGCGCCGGGTGCGGTTGATCAGGATGCGGGTTGCGATCCACAAGGCCAGAACGGCCGCGCCGTAAGCGAGGGCCGGCGGCCACGCCCCGTGGTTGCCCTGGCCGAGGTTGGCGATGGCCGGTTGCGCCACAGGTGTCGGGGCAACCGCGGCCGGCACCGGCAGGCCGACGAGGTCCGCGACGACCACGAGGCGGCTGGTCGCGCTGAAGCGGGGGTTGCAGGTCGTGAGGGTCAAGCGCGCGTCGGCGGTGGGATCGAGCACCTTGATGTCGTTGGGCGACACAATCATCGTCTGGGACACCTGGTAGCGGAAGGTTCGCCCGCCGGCGTTGGTTATAAGGATGTCATCACCCACGGCCAGCTCGTCGAGGCGGAAGAACGGGGCTCCGTAGGTGGTGCGGTGCCCGGCGATCGCCGAGTTGCCGAGCTCGCCTGGCATCACGGTCTGGGGGTAGTGCCCCGGGCCCCGGCGCAGGTCCTCTTCACCCACGCCTTGCACCACGAACTTGTCGACGCCGATCTTCGGGATCACGAGGTGCCCTATGGCGTTGGCTCCGGCGCCGGGAGCGCTCGGCAGGGACGGTCCGACAGTGGCGGTGTCTGCCGCCGGGGCGTTCTGCGCGAGGTGCTGGTTGAAGGTGCGCTTCAGATCTGACTGGCTGTGGGCCTCGGCGAAACCGGTGCCCCACAGCTGGTAGGTGACGAACAGCAGGATGATCACCCCAGCGGTGATCAGCCCGAGACCCAGCTCCCGCACGCCGCGGCGAAATGGCCCCATCCGATGCGCGGGCGGTCGCGCGGGCGGCGGAACCACAACCTCCGGGGCGCGGGTGTCCACCACGCCTTGCATGCTACGGGGTTTGGAGTCCCGCAAGGTTGCGAGCAGCTTGCCGCCTGCTGGTCAGCCGGCGGCGCCTGGCCGACTGGGGCTGACAGGCTCCACACGGCGAGCGGGAGCGAAGCCTGCCAAACTCTGCAAATGCCGGTGCTGCTGATCCGTCACGTGCAGGCGGGGGACCGCAAGGAGTGGCACGGAGACGACAGCGCCCGCCCGCTCAGCGCCAAGGGTCGCCGCCAGGCTGAGGGGTTGGCCCGCATGTTGGAAGGCTACGGAGTCCAACGTGTGCTCTCGAGCCCCTACGCGCGCTGTGTCCAGACCGTCACGCCT
>JBPCRR010000016.1:0-5492 GCA_050996645.1 Acidimicrobiales bacterium
GCGGCGCCAAGCTCGTTCGCCAGAGAGCGTAGTTCTGCCACGTCCACGCCGACCCCGCGCTCGTCCACCTTCGCCAGGACCCGCACCAGGTGCCGCTCGATCTCGTCGTAGAGCTTGGACATGCCGCGCGCCGACAGCGCTGCGCTCAGCGGCTCGAAGAGGAGCGCGACCGCCGCGGCCCGTCGGCCCGCCTCCTCCACGAGGTCTGGGGCGGTGCCCGACAGGTCGAGCTGGCCGGGGGGAGGGCCCTCCGGCGCGCGCAGGTCGATCCCCGCATAGCGCAGCGCCAGGTCCTCGATGAGGTACTGATCGCCAGCCGGGTCGACCAGGTAGGCGCCGATCGCCGTGTCCAGCCCGAGGTTGCTCCAGTCGACCCCGATCACCGACAGGCCGCGCATCAATGCTTTGGCGTCGTGCGCAGACAGACCCGGTCCGGACTCGCCCGCAAGCTCGCCGAGCGCGACCCTGACCTCGGCATCCGCCAACGCGGAGGCGTCGAACCATGCCACCCGTACCGATTGGCTCGCCGTCGCCGGCGCCACGTCGGCGAATGCGAGGCCTTCGAGCGCCGAGCGCCCCGGCCTTCCTGTCCATGCGCCGGCTACAGCCAGCGGCGTTTGATCCGCGACCCACCTGCGGATACGTTCGCACGCCTCGGCCGCACCCGCGATTCGCTCCTGCACAACCTCGAGCGCCGCCCCGGCAGGGTCCTCTGTATCGCGGCCACTGCTTTCCCCACCTCCGGCGGCCTCGATGAAGCGGTCCCACAACGACCTGAACTCCAAGAAGTCGAACAGCCTCCGCACCTCGGCCAGGTCCCAACCGCCGACGGCGGCCTCGGCGAGGTCCACCTCGAGCTCCAGGTCGCGCACGAGCGGCGTCGCCCTGGCGTTCTGGCGCACGATCGCCTCGCCGGCGGCCAGGTTCGCAGCGAGCTTCGGTGAGAGCTCCGACATGTGGGCGAAGATCCCGTCGAGATCCCCGTAGGTGTTGACCAGCTTGGCAGCGGTCTTCTCCCCCACTCCAGGGACACCCGGCAGGTTGTCGGAGGGGTCCCCTCGCAGAGCCGCGTATATGGGGTAACGGTTCGGCGTCACCCCTGTCCGTTCTTCGATGCCCTTCTCGTCATACAGCACGTAGTCCGACACGCCCCGGCGGTTGTAGAGGACCCTCACGTGGGGGTCCTCGACGAGCTGGTAGGCGTCGCGGTCCCCGGTAACAACTATCACGTCGTCGCCGCGCGCCGCCGCCTCGGTTGCGAGGGTCGCGATCACGTCGTCCGCCTCGTAGCCGGGCTGGTCGACCACCGGGATGTGCAAGGTGTCCACTAGCTGGCGCACCAGGCCCATCTGCTGGCGGAGGATGTCAGGCGTCTCCGCCCGTCCGGCCTTGTAATCGCTGATCATCTCGTGGCGGAACGTGCGCTCGGGCCGGTCGAAGCTGGCGATGAGCCGTTCGGGGTGGTGGTCCTTCAACAGGTTGACCAACATCGAGGTAAACCCGTATACGGCGTTGGTCACCTGCCCCGACGCAGTCGCCATGTCGGTGGGAAGCGCAAAGAAGGCCCGGTAGGTGAGCGAGTTGCCGTCGATCAACATGAGCAGGGCCATCGCGTCGATGCTACGGCCAACCCCGCAGCCACCCCGCGCCCGCCCGACAGCCACCCGGCAGCCGCCCCATGGCCGCCACGCCGGCGGCTACGGGCGGTACGCTTCGGAGCATGGCAGACGGGTTCCATCCACCCTTGGAGGAGTACCTGGAAGCCATCCACGAGCTCGAGGAGGAAGGGATCGTGGTGATCCAAGCCCGACTCGCCGAGCGCTTGGAGCACACCCCGCCGGCGGTCTCGGAGATGATCCGACGACTGCGCGACGAGGGCTACCTCACGGTCGAGTCGCGCAGCCTCCAGCTCACCGAGCGCGGCAAGCGGTTGGCCGAGAGCGTCGTGCGCAAGCACCGCCTGGCCGAGCGGCTGCTGACCGACGTGATCGGGCTGTCTTGGGACAAGGCCCACGTGGAGGCCTGCCGGTGGGAGCACGTCATCTCCGACGAGGTGGAGCAGCGCCTGGTCGACCTTCTTGGCCATCCCACGACGTGCCCCCACGGGAACCCCATCCCCGGCACGGGACCGGCCCGAGGCGACCTCACGGCGCTCTCCGAGGCCCACGATGGCGACCGTGTCCGCCTCGAACGGGTTACCGAGAGGGTCGAGATAGACACCGATACGTTGTCGTACCTCTCGGCCAGCGGGTTCGTGCCGGGGGTGGAGGCCGTGGTGTTCTCCCGCGCCTCTGACGGGACCGTCACCGTCGAGCTCGGAGGCCACAAGGTGGATCTCGGGCCAGCCCTCGCCAGACAGCTCTTCGTCGCCGCGGCCTGAGCGCCGCCGGCCTGGCTACTCAGAGGGCCGGCTTACTCAGAGGCCCGCCTTACTCAGAGGCGGGGGCGGGACGGAAGCCTTCGTCGATCACACGGCGGGCGATGGCGTCCATCCGCTGACGCTCCTGCATGGCGGTCTGCTGGATCCACCGGAAGGCGTCGTTCTCCTTCCAACCGAGCTCGTCCATGAGCAACCCCTTCGCCCTGTCGAGGAGCTTGCGTGCCTCGAGGCGCTCCTCGAGATTTTTCACTTGCTCGTCGAGCGCTTTCATCTCGGCGAAGCGCCCGATGGCCACCTCGATGTTGGGCAGGAGGTCGCTTTTCTGGAACGGCTTCACCAGGTAAGCCAGGGCGCCGGCGTCGCGGGCTTGGTCGATGAGGCTGCGCTGGCTGAACGCGGTCAGGATGAGCACCGCGGCCAGGCGCTCGGCGGTGATCTCCCGGGCCGCGCTCAACCCGTCGGTGCCAGGCATCTTGATGTCGAGGATCGCCAGGTCGGGACGGTGCTGGCGCACCAGCTCGATCGCCTCGTCGCCTCTGCCGGTCTCGCCGACCACCTCGTAGCCCTCCTCCTCGAGGATCTCCTTCAGGTCCAGGCGGACGATCGCCTCGTCCTCGGCGATCACGATCCGCACGGCCGCCGGTTGGGACTCGGTACTCATCGCGGGTCCGGGGAGCTGTCGGCCATCAGCCGATCGAGCAACTCGTCCTGAGACCGCTGCATGTCGGCGATCTGGCTTGCCAGCATCTGGCTCGTCCTGGCCATCGCGTCGGCGTGGCGCTGGGCTTCGGTGTGCTCCCGGTGAGCCAGAGGGGTCTCCGACACCAAGCTGCGGATCCGAGCCTCGTCGGCGGCCTCGCTCAGCGCGCTCAGCTGGTCCTCCACCACCGCCAGCTCCTCGCGCACCTTGCGCAACCGCTGAGCGACATCGAAGAGACGCCGTTCAATCAGGACGCGGGACATGGCACGACGCGGGACATGGCAGGACTCTGGGCAGGGCTCGAGACATTGGGCTGAGCAGCTTACTTACGCGGCGACGCCCCCACCGCTGGGATGCCGCACGGTCCGTTCCCCGGGCTCACGGGGCCACCGGCCCGGCGGGACCAATGGCAAGGCCCAGCTGGTCGGCCATGAACGTCAGCTCGTCGGCAGCCAGATCTATCGCCCGCTGCACGGCCCGCGCTCCGTGGCCAACCTCCGTCTCGCGCCTGACCAGCACGGGTCGCTGCGCCGGGTCCGAAGATGACGCCCACTGCAGCGCGGTCGCCATCTTGCGGGCGTGCAGTGGGTCGACCCGCGTGTCGCCTTCGAAGATCGTGAACAGCACCGCCGGGTAGCCCGCGCCCTCCCGCACGTGGTGGTACGGCGAGTAACCGAGCAGCCACCCGAGCTCGCGGGGGTCGGACGCGCTGCCGTACTCGTCGCTCCAGGTGGCGCCGAGGCCGAAGCGCTCGTATCGGACCATGTCGAGAAGCGGCGCCGAGCAGACCACCACCGTGTAGGAGCCCGGCCGGCGGGTGAGCGCAGCGCCGACCAGCAGCCCGCCGTTGCTGCCGCCGAAGATCCCCAACTGCTCGGTCGTGGTCCAACCGCCCGCCACAAGGGTGTCGGCGGCGGCCTCGAAGTCCTCGAAGACACGCTGCTTGTTCTCCCGCATGCCGGCTCGATGCCAGTCCTCACCCTCCTCGGAACCGCCCCTCAGGTTGGCCACCGCCCAGACTCCGCCGGCTTGGACCCAGGCCAGGATGGACGACGAGTAAGCGGGCGTCAACGCCACGTTGAAGCCGCCGTAGCCGTAGAGCACCGTCGGATGCGGCTCGGTTGGCATCAGGCCAGGCGCCACCACCGTCATCCTGACCTCGGTCCCGTCCGCCGAGCGGAACGCCACCTCCCTGGAGTGCACGCCAGCCGGCGCGTCGCCCGGCCAACGTCGATCCTCGGGGCGGAGGGCCCGCACCTCGTAGGGCGTGGCGAAGTCGGTGTAGCCCACCCAGAGCTCGGGGGCCTCGTCGCGGCGGCCGGTCAGGTCTGCCGTACCGGAGCCTGGGAGCTGCACCAGGTGGGAAAAAGAGCCAGTGCTGCGGTCGTGCACCGACACCTCCGAGGCCGCGTGGCGATTGCGCACTATCACCAGGTGCTCACCCGAAAGGCAGAACGACTCGAGGACCGCGGAATGGGAATCCTCGCCGACGACCTCGACCCAGTTGCCAGGCTCGGGAGTGGCGGGGTCAGTCACACACAGCCGGCGCCTCGGTGCCTCGAGATCGGTGAGCAGCCACAGGCGCCCTGCCCGGTCGAAGTGGGGCCAGGCCTGGGCGTCGGCGTCGACGAGGACCGCCCGCCATTCAAGCGTGGAACCAGCCAACGCCGGGTCAACCACTTGGGCGAGGTCGGCGAGGTACAGGTCGTTTCGCGGAGCCGTGCCCAGGTTGACCGTGACCGCCGCCCAGCGCCCATCCTGGGACACTTCCACACCGAGGTAGGCGGTCTTGTCGAGCCCTTCGCCGAAGAGCTGGAGGTCACTCGAGGGGTCCTCGCCAACCCGGTGGTGCCAGAGTCGGCGGTGGAACGCCTCCTCGCCGGCGGGCACCTCTCCCGGGGGCAGGCGGCGGACGTAGAGCAGGGTGTCGCCGCCGGGCAGCCACGCCAGGGAGCTGTAGCGGAGACGGTCGACCGGGCCGTCGATCAGCTCGCCGGTGGCGGTGTCGATGATCCACAGGCAGCTCTCCTCGTCCCCGCCGCTCGAGAGAAGATAGGCGACGCGGTCGCCCTCCAAGGAGGGCTCCCATCCGTCGAGGGTCACCGTGTGGTCCGGGCTCAAGGCGTTGGGGTCGATGAGCGAGCGCCGGCCCCCGGGGTCTTCCACCCAAAGCACCGCATGGTCCTGGAGGGCCTCGCGCTCCATCCAGAATCGCCGGTAGCCCACCACCGTCGGCGCAGAGCGGAAGTCCGGGACGAGCGAGCGAAGCTTCCTCGCCCAAACGAGCCTCTCCGGGTGCGCGCTGGCCCAGTCCTCCCAGCGGTGGTCCTCCCATTGAGACCACGCCTCGGTCCGAGGGTCGATGGAATCCTCCAGCCAGCGGTAGGGGTCGTGCACTGCGTGGCCGTGGAG
>JBPCRR010000061.1:0-2655 GCA_050996645.1 Acidimicrobiales bacterium
CCACATGCTCGGCCAGGCCGAGCTCCCCCGAGCTCTCCTGCCCCTCGGCGCCATGACCAAGGCCGAGGTGCGCGAGCTGGCACTTCGCTTGGGGCTTCGCACCGCCGCAAAACCTGACAGCCGGGACGTCTGCTTCATCTCACGCACCGCCGGCCGCGGGGCCTTCCTGGCTGACCGCATCCCCCTTCGGCCAGGCCGTGTCGTCGATGGCGCCGGCGTAGCAGTAGGGACCGTGCCCGCGGTGGAGCTGGTCACAATCGGCCAGCGCCGCGGCATCGCCACCGCGCCTGGCGGCACCGGCGGAGACGTGGCGGCGCGCCGGTACGTCACCCGCGTCGACGTGGCGACGGCGACCGTCACCGTCGGGTCTCTCGAGGACCTGCTGGTCCGCACGATCGCATTGCAGGATCCCACCTGGGTGGCCCAGCCCCCGCCAGCGGGAGCCTCGGTCGAGGTGCAATCGAGCGCCCACGGCGAGGCGGTGGGCGGCGTCTGGGGCGGCGTGGCCACAGTGCACCTCGACCGGCCGGTCCGCCGGGTGGCGCCGGGGCAGAGCGTCGTGCTCTACAACGGCGACGCCGTGCTCGGCGGTGGCATGGCGCCGCAGCCCGCATCGGTCCCAGCGCACTCGCGAGGGTAGCGACGATGCCGACCTCGGAGCCCGCCCCGCTTCCTGGAAGCCCGCCTTCTGGCAACCCGCCTTCTGGCGACCCCGACCCGGCAGCGCGCGCCGCCGAGCTGCGAGCGGCCATCGATCACCACACCCGCCGTTACCACGTGGACGATGATCCCGAGATCAGCGACGCCGAGTTCGACGAGCTCGTTGCCGAGCTCACCAGGCTCGAGGCCGAGCACCCCGAGCTCGCGGATGCCGACTCGCCGACCAAGCGCGTGGGGGGCGGCACGTCCGCTCTGTTCGCAGAGGTGGCGCACCGCACGCCGATGATGTCGCTCGACAAGACCACCAGCTACGAGGAGCTGCTGGCGTGGGGGAAGCGGATGGACAGGTTTATCTCCGGCGACGTGGCCTATACCTGCGAGCCCAAGATCGACGGGCTGGCGATGAGCCTGCTCTACGACGGCGGCCGCCTCGTTCGCGCCGCGACCCGCGGCGACGGGGTCGTCGGCGAGGACGTCACCGCAAACGTGAAGACGATCGGCTCCATCCCTCACCGCCTGGCCGGGCGAGCCCCCGAACTGGTGGAGGTCCGCGGCGAGATCTACATTTCGATCGGCGCGTTCGAGGAGCTCAACCGACGCCAGGGCGATGCCGGCCAGCGCGTGTTCATCAACCCGAGGAACGCCGCGGCCGGTTCGCTGCGCCAGAAGGACCCCGCCATCACCGCCGGCCGGGACCTCGGGTTCTGGGCCTACCAGCTCGGCGACGTTGTCGCCGGTCCGAGCTTCAGCGCCCACCGCGAGACCCTTGACTGGATGCGGGAGGCCGGTTTCCCGGTCAACCCCAACATCGCCGTGGTCGACAGCCTGGACGAGGTGGACTCCTACTGCCGCCGGTGGTTGGAGCATCGCCACGACCTGGACTATGAGATCGACGGCACGGTGGTCAAGGTCGACGACCTCGCCCAACGCCGGGAGCTCGGCGCCACCTCCAGGGCGCCGCGATGGGCAATCGCCTACAAGTTCCCCCCGGAAGAAAAGACCACCCGCTTGAAGGGGATCATGGTCTCGATCGGCAGGACCGGCCGCGCCACGCCGTTCGCGATGCTCGAGCCGGTGGTGGTAGGAGGGGCCAAGGTTTCCCTGGCCACCCTGCACAACCAGGACCAGGTGGCGGCCAAGGACGTTCGCCCCGGCGACACCGTGGTGGTCAGGCGCGCCGGCGACGTCATCCCCGAGGTCCGCGGGCCGGTGATCAGCCTGCGGCCGGCGGGGCTGGCGCCCTGGGAGTTCCCGACCGAGTGCCCGGTGTGCGGGGAAGGCCTCGTGCGCCTCGAGGGCGAGAGCGACACCTTCTGCGTCAACGGGGACTGCCCCGGGCAGCGGGTACAACGAATTGCCCATTTCGCGTCGCGAGGCGCGATGGACATCGAGCACTTGGGCGAGCGAACCGTCAACCAGTTCTGTCGAGCCGGCCTCCTCCACGACGTCGCGGACATCTACGAGCTGGACCTGGAGAAGGTGAGGCAGTTCGACGGCTGGGGCGAGGTTTCGATCGCCAACCTGCAGGCTGCGATCGACGCTTCCAGGTCGCGCCCGCTCGCCAACCTGCTCGTCGGCCTCTCCATCCGCCACCTGGGCCCGACCGGGAGCCAGGCCCTCGCGCGTGCCTTCGGCCACCTCGACCGCATCGTCGACGCCAGCGTCGAGGAGATGGCCGCCGCTGAAGGGGTGGGGGCGATCATCGCCTCCAGCGTCCGACAGTTCGTCGACCTCCAGACGAACCGCCAGGTGGTTGACCGGCTCCGCCAAGCGGGGCTCAACTTCGCAGGCCCCGGCGCGCCCGACGTCCCGCAGGTTCTGGCGAACATGTCGATCGTGGTGACCGGCACCCTTGACGGCTGGTCGCGCGAAGCGGCCGAGGCGGAGATCCAGGCACGTGGAGGCAAGTCGCCCGGCAGCGTCTCGAAGAAGGCGACCGCCGTGGTCGTCGGCGCTGAACCTGGCGCCGCCAAGGTGGCCAAGGCGACCGAGCTC
>JBPCRR010000076.1:0-4126 GCA_050996645.1 Acidimicrobiales bacterium
CGTCGGGCCTGAAGGTGGAGAAAAAGAGTGGTCTTGCGGTTCACGGTCGTGCTGGCGAGGCGTGCCCCGTGTGCGGCGACACCATCCGCGAGGTGTCGTTCGCCACCAAGTCCCTCCAGTACTGCGCGACCTGCCAGACCGGGGGCAAGCCCCTGGCGGACCGACGCTTGTCGCGTTTGCTCAAGTGAGCGACTCGGCGGGTGGGCCCGAGGGGGAAGAGACCTCCTTCAAGGGGATCCCGTGGCGCCGCGACGACGCTGGGGCGGTCGCTTGGTTCGACGACAACCGCCGCCGCTGGGTGCGGTGGCACCCCGGTGCTGACGCCCCGCCTCGGCCCGCGGGCTGGGAGCCCACTGACCTCGCGCCGATCTCCAGCGGACGGCGCCCGTCGTGGCGGACGGGGTACAGGCTGTTCCCCGTGGCGCTGGTGATATTCGTTCTGGTGATCGGGGTGGCGCAGGCCTTGCGATCGGGGCCGAGCAGCTTGGCCAACGACGAAGCGAAGGCCGCCCAGAAGCTGTTGGGACGCTGCCTGGTCCAAGCCGGCAGTGCCGGCGGTCACCCGCTGTACCAGCCGAAGGCGGTGACGTGCTCGTCGCCGATGGCGACGGTCAAGGTGGTCCAGGTCGTGGGGGGGACCCCGGGCTCGCCGGCCTGCCCCGCGGACACCACTGGCGTGTCGCTCGCGTACCCCGGCGTTGCATACCCCCACGTGGAGTGCACCCAGCCCGTGCACCCCGGAGGCTGAGCAACTGCCCTGCTAGAGTTGGCCCGACTGCGGACGTGGCTCAGTTGGTAGAGCATCACCTTGCCAAGGTGAGGGTCGCGGGTTCGAATCCCGTCGTCCGCTCCAAGGAGCTTGGCCAGCTGAGGGGAGGACCATGTACCGAGCTGCCAGATTCGCGGTGTTGGTCGGAGCAGCCTGGGTGGCGGTTACCTCTCTGCCGGACCTGGCCCGCTACTTGGAGATGCGCTCGGCCTAGCGAGGTGGTCGATCCCATTAGCGGACCCGGTGCGTCACCTCGCCCATCATCCGCTGGACCCGCTCCACCACACCGTCAGCCGAGAGCGACTCGGAGTCGCCGCTCAAGATGTCAGCCGCGTTGCGCAGCACCGCCGAACCATGGGATCGGAGAGCGTCGACGAGGCCATGGAACTCCTCGGAGTCCCTGACTGCCTTGGCCGACAAAACCACCTCGTCGAAGCCCTGGCCGCCCGCTTTGGCCCCCACGGCGTAGCCGATGAGGAACGCCAGGACTATCTCCATCGATGCTCGGCCTCTCTCCGACGGGGTGGATCCGCGCCAGGATAGACGCAGCCCGAACGCCCGGCTGTCACACTCGGGGGTGCTGTCTCGTCAACAGATCTGAACCCAACGGAGCCTGAGCACCAAAGGAGATTGACCATGGCATACGTTCCCCTGGACCCGCACCCGAAGGGCCTCGTGGCGCGGCTCGCGCTCAAGTACTCGACCAGGCGCTTCGGCAGGGTTGTCGAACCTGCGCTTGCCGCCTGCCACCACGCCGGCGTGCTGGTCGCGGCTGGCGCGGTCGAGACGGCGGCGGAGAAGGGATGGCGCAAGCTCGACGGCCACCTTCGCCACCTCGCCATACAAGCCGTCAGTGGCCAGATCGGCTGCAGCTGGTGCATCGACTACGGGCACTACGAAGGCATCCAGCAAGGCATCGACCCTCGCAAGGTTCGCGACGTGGGTCGGTTCGCGACGAGCGACGTGTACACCGACGTGGAGCGCGCCGTTATCGAGTACGCGGTCGCCGCCACGGCGACGCCCGCAGCGGTCGATGACGCCCTGATGGAGCGCTTGCACGCTCACCTGGACGACGCCGAGATCGTCGAGCTGGCTGCTTGGGTCGCGCTCGAGAACTACCGCTCCCGGTTCAACGCCGGGCTCGGCCTGAAGAGCCAGGGCTTCTCCGACAGCTGCGAGGTGCCCCCCGACAGGTGAGCGACGACGGCTTCGTGGAGCACCGCCCAAGGTTGTTCGCGTTGGCTTACCGCATGCTCGGCAGCGTTGCGGAGGCAGAGGACATCCTCCAGGAAGCCTGGCTGCGTTATCAGCAACCAGCCGGCGCTCAACCCGTCCGGTCGGTGGGCGCCTACCTGACCACGATCGTCACCCGGCTGTGCATAGATCACCTCCGCTCCGCGAGGGTCCGTCGGGAGGCCTACCCAGGCCCGTGGCTGCCGGAGCCGGTCCTCAGCGAGGCCTCCGGCATGGACGACGGCGGCGCTGACCCCGAAGCCGCGGCGGTGCTCGCCGACAGCCTTTCGCTGGCGTTCTTGGTCGTTCTCGAGGAGCTCAACCCGATGGAGCGGGCCGCCTTCTTGCTGCACGAGGTGTTCGGCTACCCCTATGAACGCGATCTCGGGGATGCTCGAGCGAAACGAGGCCGCCTGCCGCCAGATGGTCAGCCGATCGCGCCGGCGGGTGACGCAGCGCCGCCACCGCTTCGACGCTGACGGCGAGGGGGGCGAGGCTCTCGCAAAGGAGTTCGTCGCGGCGTGCGCGACGGGTGACATCGACCGCCTGATGGCGATGCTCACCGAGGACGTCGTGGTGTGGACCGACGGAGGCGGCAAGGTGCGAGCCGCCCTGAGGCCGATACGCGGGCCTTGGCGAGCAGCTCGCTTTCTCGTCGCTGTGTCAAAGAGGACTCCTGCCGGCTCAACGGTCGCCATGGCCCGCGTCAACGGCCAACCGGGCCTGGTGATCGAGTCGGCGGCGGGCGTCCAAAGCGTGCTGGCGCTCGACGTCGTCGAGGGCCGGATCCAAGCGGTGCGGGTCGTGTCCAACCCCGACAAGCTGGGGCACTATTCGGTAGGCTAACTATGTGAATGCGGCCGGCCGGCGCGGGTGGCCGAGGGAGGAATCGCCAAGAGAGGAATGGGGGGACGGGATAGGCCTGTCGCCGTTCGTGCCGATGGCCGAGCGGTCTCACTATCACGCTCCGAGAGCCACCATCGACCCCGACCGCTCCAAGTCCTGGATACGGCGGGCGATGCCGATTGTCAGGGCCCACCGGTGGGTGTTTGGGATCTCGCTGCTCATGTCATTTCTCGGCTTGGTTCTGCAGGTTCAGATCCCGGACCTGCTCAACCGGGCGATCAACAACTCGTTGGTTCGTCATCGGGTACCGCTGCACTTCTACGTGTGGTGGATAGTGGCCCTCGGGGTGGTGGGCGGTGTCGCGGGCTACGTGTCGCGCCTGTTGGTGTTCAAGACCGCCTACGACATCGAGTTCGACCTTCGCAACATCATCTACGAGCACCTGACGCGGCTGTCGTTCCCGTTCTACGACAGGGTGCAGTCGGGCCAGCTGATCTCGAGGGCTAACTCGGACCTGCGGTCGGTGCAGATGTACATGACCTTCGCACCGCTGATCCTGGTGCAGTGCAGCATCGCAGTGGTGGCGTTTTGCTACATGCTCTCGATCAACGTCCTGCTCGCCCTGGTCGCGATGGCTGTCATGCCCGGCGTATACGTGGTCAGTACCCGGATGCGTCAGTCGATGTTCCCGGTGTCGTGGCTCATCCAGGCCCGCCTGGCGGACGTGGCGACGATCGTGGACGAGAACGTCAACGGGGTGCGGGTGGTCAAGTCCTTCGCGGCCGAGCCGCAGCAGGTTCGGGCCTTGGCCCGGGCGGCCGACAGGGTGCAATGGGCCTACATCAAAGACGCCGACCTTCGGGCGCGCTGGACGCCGCCGGTGCAGAATCTTCCTCAGATCGGACTGGTCCTGGTGCTGCTCTTCGGCGGCTACATGGTGATCCACGGCCACCTCGGAGTCGGGGCGATCCTGGCGTTCAACTCGTACCTGCTCATGCTGCAGGCGCCGTTCATGATGCTCGGGATGCTGATCATGATGGGCCAGCGCGCCGCGGCTTCGGCGGGGCGCATCTACGAGATACTCGACGAGGCGCCGACGATCGTGGACCGCCTGGGGGCGGTGGACCTGGTGGAGTGTGCCGGCGACGTCGCCTTCGAGTCCGTCACGTTTCGGTATGGCGAAAGCGGCCACGAGGTGCTCTCCGGGTTCGACCTGCGCATTCGCCCGGGAGAGACGGTCGCCCTGGTCGGGCGCACCGGGTCGGGGAAGTCGACAGT
>JBPCRR010000115.1:0-3031 GCA_050996645.1 Acidimicrobiales bacterium
GGTGAGAGTCCTCCTCGGGACGGGCAAGGTCAATGGTGAGCTCTGGCTCTGTTGCGGCGACCACCTGTTGGACGCTGACGCCAGGCGCCAGCTCCCGTAAGGCAAATCCCGTGACGGTGACATCGATGACGCCGAGGTCGGTCACGATCCGGTTTACGCAGGCACGACCGGTGATCGGCAACGAGCAGGCCTTGACCACCTTGGGTGTGCCGTCCTTCGAGGTGTGCTCCATCATCACGATGACCCGCTTCGCACCGTGCACGAGGTCCATCGCGCCACCCATGCCCTTGATCATCTTGCCGGGCACCGCCCAGTTGGCGAGATCGCCGTTGGCTGCCACCTCCATGCCCCCGAGCACCGCGACGTCGATGTGGCGCCCTCGTATCATGGCGAACGAGGTCGCCGAATCGAAGTAAGACGCGCCGGCGAGGACCGTTACCGTCTCCTTGCCGGCGTTGATCAGGTCGGCGTCCACCTCGTCGTCGTAGGGGTACGGACCGACGCCAAGGATCCCGTTCTCCGAGTGCAGCACGACATGGACGCCGTCGGGTATGTAGTTGGGGATCAGCGTGGGTAGCCCGATGCCCAGGTTGACGTACTGCCCGTCTGCCAGCTCCCGCGCCACCCGCGCGGCGAGCTCCGTGCGCGACCAGGCCATCAGCCGGCTCCGCCGCGCTGGCGGACGGTCCGCTTCTCGACCAGCTTGCCGGCGGCTCCCACGGCCACCACCCGCTGGACGAACACCCCGGGAGTGTGGACGTCGGCGGGGTCGAGCTCGCCGGGCTCCACGAGCTGTTCCACCTCGGCGATGGTGATGCGACCGGCCATGGCGCAAAGGGGGTTGAAGTTGCGCGCGGCCGCCCTGTACACGAGGTTGCCATTCCGGTCGCCGATCGCTGCCCTGACGAGCGCGAAGTCGGTGACGATGCCGTGCTCGAGCACGTAGCGCATTCCGCCGAGCTCACGGGTCTCCTTCGGGGGCGAAGCGATCGCAACGCTGCCGTCGGGGCCGTAGCGCCACGGCATGCCGCCCTCGGCCACGAGGGTCCCCACGCCGGCGGGGGTGTAAAACGCCGGGATCCCCGACCCGCCGGCCCGGAGGCGCTCCGCGAGCGTGCCCTGAGGATTGAGCTCGAGCTCGAGCTCGCCGGCGAGGTACTGGCGCGCGAACTCCTTGTTCTCTCCCACATACGAGCTCACGGCACGCGCAATCCGACCGGCGCCCAGGAGCACGCCCAACCCCGCTCCGTCGATCCCGCAGTTGTTGGAAACCGCCTCGAGACCTGAGCTACCCAGCCTGAGAAGGGCCTCGATCAGCAACTGGGGGATCCCGCACACTCCGAAGCCGCCGACCGCCAGTGAGGCTCCATCGCCGATGTCGGCCACCGCGGCATCTGGCGATTCCACGACCTTGTCCATCGAAAGTCAGGCTCCTCAGGCTTCGCCAGGGCTACGTTCGGGCCGGCCCGGTCCGGCCATCCCCTGGGGGCCAGTGGCCGGCCTCGGCCCGAACGCCCCCTCTCACGACGAGCCTATGTGGCGGCGGGCACATCAGCAAGGGCCCTCCGCGGCGGCTCAGTATCCTCTCGTCATGGCCACGCCCCTCGCTGCCTACTCGCTGCGCCTTCGCGCTCGGCTCCGCAACCACCCCGGTGTGCTCGGGCAGCTCGCCATCGCTGTCGGTGCCGCGGGCGGCAGCCTCATGGGCATCGAGATAGTGGAGACCGATGGGGCCACGGTGACGCGCGACCTCGTGGTGTTCTGCCCTTCCGAGGCGCACGCATCCGACGTCGCCGAGGCCGCGCGCCGGGTGGAAGGCGTGGAGCTGATGGAAGTCGAGGACCGTACCTTTCACCTCCATGACGGCGGCAAGCTCACGATCGACGCCAAGCTTCCCCTTCGCGACAGGGATGACCTCGCCATGGCCTACACCCCAGGAGTGGCCCGCGTCTGCACCGCCATCGCCGAGGCGCCCGAGCTCGTCCACCGCTACACCATGAAGTCCAACACGGTCGCGGTGGTCACCGATGGGACTGCGGTTCTCGGCCTGGGCGACATCGGGCCCGAAGCTGCGCTGCACGTCATGGGGGGCAAGGCGGTGCTGTTCAAGGCGTTTGCCGGCGTCGACGCCGTCCCGGTCTGCCTCAAGGTGTCGAGCCCCGACGAACTGATCGCCACGGTTCAGCGCCTCGAACCGAACTTCGGCGGGATCAACCTCGAGGACATCGCCGCGCCCCACTGCTTCGAGGTCGAGCGACGCCTCTCCGAGACCCTCTCCATCCCGTTGTTCCACGATGACCAGCACGGAACGGCCGTGGTGACCCTCGCCGCGTTGCGCAACGCCGCCAAAGTCGTCGGCAAGAAGCTGCCCGACATGCGAGTGGTGCTCTCGGGCGCCGGCGCCGCCGGCGTGGCGATCACCAAGATCCTCATGAGCGCCGGCGTGGTCGACATCGTTGCGGCCGACCGCAAGGGGGCTGTGCATCGTGGCCGGGAGGGCCTGGATCCCTCCAAGCAGTGGCTCGCGGATCACGCCAACCCCGGCAACCGGTCGGGAACGCTGCAGGAGGCGCTCAGCGGCGCGGACGTGTTCATAGGCGTCAGCGCGCCAGGCCTGCTGACCCGCGAGGACCTGATGACGATGGCGGAGTCCCCGATCGTCTTCGCCATGGCCAACCCCGTGCCCGAGGTCCTGCCAGAGGAGGCCGAGGGCGTGGTCGCCGTCATGGCGACGGGACGCAGCGATTACCCCAACCAGATCAACAACGTGCTGTGCTTCCCGGGGATATTCCGCGGGGCCCTCGATGCCGGCGCCACCAGGATCACCGAGGGAATGAAGCTCGCCGCCGCGGAGGCGATCGCCGCAGCGGTCCCGTCGACGAGGCTCAGCGCGGACGAGGTTGTACCGAGCGTGTTCGCACCTGGGATCGGCGCATCAGTCGCCACTGCGGTGGCGGCGGCCGCGTTGGCCGAGGGGGTCTGCCGCCCCACGGGAGACAGGGGTGTACCACCGCGATGGTAGGTGGTACAC
>JBPCRR010000112.1:0-3427 GCA_050996645.1 Acidimicrobiales bacterium
CCCGCTGACCTCGGTCATCCATCTCGGTGCGCCGAACCGCTCATGGGTCATGGGTCATCGGTCATCGGTCATGGGTCATCGGTCACGGGTCTTCATCCGCAACGACCTTGGAACCCCTGATCAGGCGATGATGCCTGCAGCGTGCATGGCCAGGTGGGTGGCCAGACCCGCCACCGCGGCGGGCAGCCCGACCAGCACTCCTGTCCGGGTGAAGTCCCACACGCTGACCTGCACACCCAGGCGCCCGAGCGCGTTCATCCACAACAAGCTGGCCAACGACCCAGTGACGAGCAGCACCGGGCCCATGTTGACGCCGACCAGCACCGCCCACGCCGCCGGGGTCACCCTATGGCCAAGCGACGGCAGCGCCACCAGGAGCGCCGGCAGGTTGTTGACGACGTTGGCCGCCAGCGCCGCCACCGCACTGGTGCGCGCAATCGCCGCGGTGCCGTGGCCCGCCAGCAGTCGACCAATGGGCAGGTGACCTGCGGCGGCCGCCGCGAGGACGCCGAGTGACGCCACGATCAGTGCTGTGCCGGCCGGGACATGGCGCCAGGGCGCGGCCTTGAGCACGGCCATCAGGACCACATCAGCGCCGAGCGCCACCATCCACGGCGCCGCCCCGACCGCCGGCCCGAGGGTGAAGCCGATCAGGACCGCGGCCACGACGGCGCCCCCGATGGCCAGTGGCCGGGCCGGTGACCGCCCGTCGGCGAGGAGCGGTTCGAGCTGGGTCCCGCCGGCCGATAGGCCCGCGGCGAACAGCCGCCGGAAGCAGAGCCAGCCGACGAGGGTGGCGACCAGGGAAGGCAGCCCCAGGTGGGCCACGAAACCGGCAGTTGAGGCTCCAGTGGCGGATGCCACTATGAGGTTGGTGAGGTTGGAGACCGGCAGCGCCGAAGAGGCGAGGCAGGCGAGGAGCACCGGCATGTAGGCCAACGTCAGCGGCTCCCAGCCCTGCCGGCGGGCTATTCGGACATAGAGCGGCGTGAGGAGCACCACGCTGGCGTCGAGATTGAACACGGTCGTGGCCAGCGCGGCAAGGGCCCACAGCCCGCCGGCCCCTCGCCCCGAGCGCGTCAGCCACGCCGCGAGGCTCGAGAAGAAGCCGAGGCGTTCCAGCAACACCGCGAGCGGCACAGCGGCGAGCAGGAACCCGATCGGCGAGCGCAACGGGTCGAGCGCCCTGCCTGCTGTGGCGAGAGACAGACCGCCCGAGGCCACAGCTGCCACTGCTGCCGCCACGGGGATCGACGCCGCCGGCAGCCGGGAGGGAGGCATGAGGGCTCCGGCGACCCCGGCGAACAGCAGCACAACCGTTAGGGCCGTCACGAGGTCAGACGGGTGTCGGTGGGATCTCGCGAACCGCCAGGACGGCCTTGGATTGTGCGAGGACGAACACCCCTGCCACCATCAGCGCCAACGCGGCGATCTCCACCGAGCTCTCCAACCAGCCGCTGTCGATGCTCTCGCCAAACGCCACCGCTCCGATCAGGATGCTCACGACGGGATCCACGACGGTCATGGTGGGCAGCGAAGCGTCGAGGGCTCCGGCTTGGAACGCGCTTTGGGCGATGAGCATCCCGATCGCGCCGGCGAAGAGCAACATGTACGGCTCCCAATGGGTCAGCAGGTGGACCAGACCCCGGGACAGGAGGTGCGCGCTGGTCTTGGCAAGTGCGGCCGAGACTCCGTAGATCACGCCCGCGGCGCCGGATAAGAGGACGGCCTTTCGCCGGGGGGCGCTGCGAAGCGCCAGCGCCACCACCGCGACGGTAACGACAGCCGAGCTGGTGAGCAGGAGCACCCAGATGTGCACCCGGACGTTGTTGTGGCCCTGCGCCGGCGCAGCGACGGTCAGAAAGACGCTGAGCCCCGCACATCCCGCCGCCGCCGCCGCCCAGTCCCTCGGGTGGAGGTGCAGCCCGGCGAAGCGCACCCCTATCGGCAGGGCGAACAGCAGCCCCGCCACCAAGAGGGGCTGCACCAGCACCAGGGACCCATGCCCGAGTGCGATGAACTGGAGCACAAAGCCGGCGATGTCCGCCCCGATGCCTAGCAGCCAGACGGGGTTCTGGACCAAGCGGGTGAGCAGCCCCAGTCGCATGGAGTGGGCCTGGTCTTCGGCGGCCGCGCTCCTCTGCTGCATTACCGATGCCAGCGCATACATCAGTGACGACCCAAGAGCACACAGCACCGCCAGCACGCCGGAAGGCTATAGGGCGCAGTGGCAAAGCACGGGCACTTGGGGTACAGATCACAGGTGCCCTACTTCCAAGATGTCCTCAAGCGAGTCGACGGCGTTCAGCGCCGCCACCCTCCGGCCGCGTTCGCCTTTGCCGTCAACAAGAAGTACGGCGACGACCGGGGCGGCAACCTCGCCGCGCTGGTCGCCTACTACGGGTTCTTGTCCATGTTCCCCCTGCTCCTGGCGGTGTTCACCATCGCCACCTACGCGTTACGCGGCCATCCAGCCACCATCCACTCGCTCACCAACCATCTCGGCGAGGTTCCCGTCATCGGCCCCTCCCTGTCCCAGATCGACAACCAGAGCCATCCCCTCGGTGGCTCCGTCCTGGCCCTCGTGGTAGGCATCGTGGGTCTGGTGCTCGGCGCTATGGGCCTCGCCCAGAGCCTGCAGCACGTCATGAACGAGGTGTGGGGCGTCCCCGGGCGCGAGCGCGCCGGCTACGCCACGCGCCTCGCGCGCTCCGCCGGGTGGTACGCGGCATTCGGCATCGGGATCGTGGCCTCCACCTTCGTGACCTCTCTCAGCTCGGTGCTCGATTGGGGCCCGGCCGGCCCCGTGCTCTCGTCGCTGCCCGCGGCGTTGATCAACGTGGCGGTCTTCACGCTGTCGTTCCAGATCCTGTCGCCCCACGGTGTCACCTGGCGCATGCAGTGGAGGGGCGCGGTCGTGGCCGGATTGGCGTGGACGGTCCTCACGACCGTCGGGGTCAGCCTCGTGACCCACCAGCTCAAGCACGCTTCGGCGCTCTATGGGACCTTCGGGAGCATCATCGGACTGATCGGCTTTTTGTACGTGGCGGCCCGGGGGTCGATATACGGATGCGAGATGAACGCGGTTCGCCACCACAAGCTCTGGCCGCGCTCCCTGGTCCCGCCGCTCACGGCGGCCGACAAGCAGGCGCTGATCGACCTCGCTCGCAAGGAGGAACGCATGGCTGGCGAGACGGTCCGCGTCGAGTTCTGAGACCAAGCCCGCGTGATCCGTGTCTCGAGCGGGGCCCCTAGCGTGATGGAGTGCCTCGACGCCACCGCAGCCGCCCGCGGCTGACCACCACCCTGGCGGCCACCGCCACGGGGATCGCGCTGGTGGCAGCAGGCGCGATCGCCGCCGGGTTGGGGCCCATGGCCGCCTCCGCCCCCCAGGCGCGAAGCTCGACCAGCCCCACACCCCCGGCCC
>JBPCRR010000197.1:0-3928 GCA_050996645.1 Acidimicrobiales bacterium
GCACCGACCAGCATGAGCCCCCGGACATTCCAACCGAGCAGCCCCTCGATCACCCCCACGTCGGGCGCCCGTGCGGCGGGCCGGCCCGCCTGGTGCCAGGGGGCGCCGTCTGCCCGGCCGCCGGGCAGCTCGCCCGGCTCGGCGAGGAGCGGCTCACGAAACGCCAGGTTGAGGTGCACCGCCCCAGGCCCACTAGGCCCGCAGGTCGCCTAAGCTACGGAGCGGCTGGCCAGGGGACGCCATGACCAGCGCGCAGCGGCGTCGGGCACGCCAGGGCTCACCTGCCAGCGCGGCGCCGATCCATACAGCCCCCCTTGGTCAACGGTTTGAGGAGCGCCGACGTGGTGGAGCTCGGGTGGGCGGTCGGCCGTCACCGCCAAGAGTGGCACCCCGGCCTGGTGGGCTTCCACCACCGCCGGGTGCAACTCGACCGCGGCGGTGCCGCTCGTGGTGACCGCCACGGCCGGCGAGCCGCTGGCCAGACCGATGCCGAGGGCCGTGAAACCCGCCGAGCGCTCGTCGAGAACCACGTGGATAGCGATGCGGCCGTCTACAGCCAGTGCGGCCACCAGAGGTGTTGAACGAGAACCCGGCGCGATCACGGCGTGGCTGACCCCCGCCCTCACCCACTCATCCACCACCGCCGCGGCGAACGCGGCTTGGGTGGCGGCGCCGGCTGCGACCTCGGACTGACCGGTCATGCCAGGATTCGGGGGTGCTTTACGTCGAGAAGATCGGGGCGGGCGACCGGGTGGTGCTGCTGCACGGCTTTACCCAGTCGGGACGCACTTGGCGCCCGGTCGCCGAACGTCTGGCGCGCCGCCACCGGGTGGTCACCGTTGACGCCCCCGGCCACGGCGGAAGCGCCGCGGTGAGCGCAGGGCTCTGGGACGGCGCTGCGATGATGGCGCAGGCCGGCGGCGGCGGCTCCTACGTCGGCTACTCCATGGGCGGCCGTTTCGCCCTCCACCTCGCTCTTGCCCACCCCGAGCTGATCGAGCGGTTGGTGGTGGCCAGCGCCACCGGCGGCATCGACGACCCCGTTGAGCGGGAGGCGAGGCGTGCAGCCGACGAGGCGCTCGCGGAGCGGGTCGAAGCCGAGGGGGTGGAAGCGTTCGTGAGATGGTGGCTGGGTCGTCCGCTGTTTTCGACCTTGCCGCCAGAGGCGGCGGAGGTGGGCAGCCGCCTCGAGTCGACAGCTTCCGGGCTCGCCGACAGCCTCCGTCGCTGCGGTACCGGAAGCCAGGGCCCGCTCTGGGACCGCCTGTCGGCGCTCGAGATGCCGGTCCTTGCCGTGGCGGGCGAGCTCGACGGCCCCTACGTTCGGCTGGCCGAGAGGCTCGTCGCAGCGATCGGGAACAACGCCAGCCTGGCGGTCCTCGGCGGCGCCGGCCACGCCTGCCACCTGGAGCGCCATGAGGAGTTCGCCGACGTCGTGGAGCGCTTCCTCACTCACGACACCGCGATCCCGAGCGCGTAGAGCGCGCCGAAGCAAAGCTGCAGGCGGCCTGTTGCAGCAAGCACCGCTATGAGGTCGCGGCCCTCGTCGCGAGCGAACACCCGCCGCGCCGGCACCACCGCCAAGGGCACGGCGACCAGGGCCAGCATTGCCCATGGCCGTGCAACGGCGGTGACGCAAGCAAATCCGAACGGCGCCGCAACGCAGGTCACGTAGACCGCCCGCGTCGCGGGCGCCCCAATCCGCACCGCCAAGGTCCTCTTGCCGCTGGCTTGGTCCCCGCGGATATCCCGCAGGTTGTTGACCACCAGGAGCGCGACCGCCAGCAGCCCCACCGGCACCGAGGCGAGCACGGCCAAGCCGGTCACCCGGCCGAGCTGGACATACACCGTCCCCGCAGTCGCCACCAGACCGAAGAACACGAAGACGAAAAGCTCCCCCAGTCCGAAGTAGCCGTAGGGTCGCGGGCCCCCGGTGTAGAGCCACCCGGCGGCCACGCACGCCGCGCCGAGGGCGATGAGCCACCAGCCCGCCGCGGCTGCCAGCGCCAGGCCCGCCGCTGCGGCGACGCCGAACGCGAGCGCTGCGGCACGCTTGACCGCCGCCGGCGACGCCAACCTCGACCCCACCAAGCGCAGCGGGCCCACCCGGTCGGTGTCGGTGCCGCGGATCCCGTCGCTGTAGTCGTTCGCGTAGTTGGTCCCCACCTGCAGGGCCAATGCCACGGCCAGGGCAGCCGCCGCCCGCCACCAGATGATCTCGCCGCTCGAGGCCACCACAGCCGTCCCCACCACCACCGGCACCGCGGACGCCGGCAGGGTTCTCGGCCGGGCGCCGACCACCCAGCGGCCCACGAGGCTCGGCGGCTGCGGGCGCGCACCAGGCATTACGGCGGCAAACTAGTGGCCGTGGCTCGGCTGGTGGCAATCGACCTGCCGGCCGGCCAGGGGTTCGTCGACGCCCTCCGCCGGGCTTGGGACGACGGCGACGCCGTGCTCCCTGTTGACCAGCGCCTCCCCCAGCCGGCCAAGGCCGCGCTGCTCGACGCGCTGAAGCCGGAGGCGTTGGTGGGCGCTGACGAGACCGTGGCACTGCGCGAAGGACAACCGTGCGAACCCGGCGACGCCGCGGTGGTCGCCACGAGCGGCACCACCGGGGAACCCAAGGGGGTGGTGCTCACCCATCAGGCTGTGGCCTCGTCCGCCATCGCCACCTCGCGGCGCCTCGGGGTCGATCCCACCCGGCACCGGTGGCTCGCGTGTCTTCCGCTCAGCCACGTCGGAGGCCTGTCGGTTGTGACCAGAGCGCTCCTCACCGGCACCCCATTGACGGTGCTGCCCGGGTTCGGCGTTGACGACGTGACCGCCAACGCCGGTCCGGACGTGTTCGTCTCCCTGGTGGCAACCGCCCTCGGGCGAATCGGCGCGGAACGCTTTCACACCGTGGTGCTGGGCGGGTCTGCTCCCCCGCCGTCGGTTCCCGCCAACGTGGTGACGACCTACGGGCTCACCGAAACCGGCAGCGGGGTCGTCTACGACGGGGTTCCGCTCGAGGGCGTCGAGGTCGTCGTCGACCCCGGCTCCGGCGAGATCGCCCTGCGCGGCCCGATGCTTTGCCGGGGCTACCGCGACGGGACCACGCCGCTGGACCGCCACGGCTGGCTCGCCACCGGCGACGCCGGATGGCTGGATACCACCGGCCGCCTCCACGTGGAAGGGCGGCTGTCGGAACTGATAATCACCGGCGGCGAGAACGTCTGGCCGGCCGCAGTCGAAGCCGTCCTCTCCCGCCACCCATCGGTCGCCGAGGCTGCGGTGGCGGGCCGTCCCGACCCTGAGTGGGGGCAGCGGGTGGTGGCTTGGGTGGTCCCCCGACCGGGCGTCGGACCCCCCACGCTCGAGGCTCTCCGAGAGTTCGTCCGGGACAACTTGGCCCCCTACGCGGCCCCAAAGGAGTTGGTGGTCGTGAACGAGTTGCCCAAGACCGTGCTCGGCAAGGTGCCCCGCGAGGCGCTACCGACCGCCGAGGGCTGATGCAACGGGGGATCCGCCGCCGACGGTGCTAGGACCCTCCCGCGGACACGGCGAACAGCTTCCGGGAACCTGAAATGCCCTTCAGCTCGTGCTCGCCCCGGTCCTCGAACACCAGCCCCGACCCAGCGACGAGCGACGGGACCGTGTCGGAGACCAGCACCTCCCCGCCTCGGGCGTGGTCCAACACGCGCGCAGCGACGTGCACGCCGATGCCCCCGATGTCGTCGTCGAGCTCCTCGCACTCGCCGGTGTGCACGCCAGCACGTAGGTCCACGCCGAGCAGACCCATTCGCTCGATGATCCTCTGGCCGCACCGTATCGCCCGTGCCAGGCCGTCGAAGGTGGCGAGCGCGCCGTCGCCGGTTGACTTGACCCAGCGGCCACGATGCTGGTCGACCTCCTCGCGCCCGATGGCCTCGTGGTCGCTGAGCAGGTC
>JBPCRR010000219.1:0-10566 GCA_050996645.1 Acidimicrobiales bacterium
GGGTCACCCCGAGCCCGTCGCTTATGAAGACCGGCTTGTCGAATCGCGTCAGGTTGTAGCCGACCCAAGGGGCGACCACCGTCGCCGCCGCCAGCCCCCCAGCCGCCAGCAGACCCAGGCGCCGACGGCGGCTGGGTCCCGGAACCACGAGCACCATCGGGAGCAGGATCAGCACCGCCAACGCGGCCATCTCGTCGCGCGCAAGGGCGGCGGCCCCGATCAACGTCCCGAGGAGGACGACCTGGCGAAGGCTGGGCCGCTGCCAGAACCGGTATGCGGCCAGGAGCACCGCCAACGCAACCACCGGCGAGAGCGTCTCGGAGAGCCCCAGCCCGTCGCTGATCCACAAGTTGGGGTACACCGCGATCAGCAACGCTGCGATCAATCCGACCCTGCGCCCGGCGATGGTCCTCCCCGTGGCGGCCCCCAGGGCGCAGGCCGACGCCCCGATGACGCAGCACCAGATCCGATGGGCCAGGAAGCTCTTGGCTCCCACGAGGGAAGCGGCCGCCAGTACCAGGGTGAACAGGGGAGGAAACGACGCCACGGGCACGTGCTCATGCAGGTTGCTCGGGTAGTAGGTGAAGGGGTTTATCCACCCCAACCCGGCGACGAGCAGGTTGGCTTCGCTGTGGTAGAAGTATGCGTCGCCCTGCGCACGAAGGTGGGGGTGCGCCAGCACGGGCGCCAGGCGCACGGCGAGCCCGAGGGCGGTGATGGCGCCGACCGCGCTGTGCCACCGAGACCAGCGCCGGCGCCGTGTGGGTGCCGGTGGCCCCGGTTCCAGCGCCGCGCCCTCCTCGACGACGGCAGGCACGAGCCGCCTACGCCGCCGGCTCTGCATCGGTCTCGCGTGCGCCACGTCGCCCCCAGACACCGACGGGCAGGTCTCGGGAGGGCAGGTCTCCGGAGGGCAGGGACTGGCGCGCGGCGAGGATGGCCACGCCCGCCATCACGCCCACCAGCCCCGCGACCCGGAGGGCCGCCTGCCAGCCGGCTGCCGGGAGCCTCTCGCCGAAGAGCGCCGATCCGACTGCGATGGCGTATGTGCTGGAAGTGACGTTGGAGACCGGTACGAGCACCGATGCAGGGCTTCGCTGCAGCCCCACCTGGAACAACACCAGCCCTCCTGCGGAGGTGATCCCGAGCAGGTAGAGCGCCGGCGACGCGACGACATGGGGCAGGCCATGGCGCAGGCCCTCGCGCTCGATCACTGCTGCGACAGCCTTGGTGGCGACCGAGGCCACGCCGTAGGCGGCGCCGGCGGCGAGGCCGTACAGCACCGTAGCCAGCCGCGGGCGGATGTTGGCGGCCACGAAGCACCCGGCCGCAAATCCAAGAGTGGGGAGGGTCAGGAGCGCCAACCCGCCGCTGTCTTGGTGCCACCCAGCGACGTCGCCCCCTCTGCCGAGCGATGCCCCGAGGCAGGCGACTGCGACGATCACCAGACCGATGGCGACGAGGTCGCCACGCCGCAAGCGCTCGCCGAGGGTCACGTGGGAAAGCGTCAGCAACAGGAGCAGGCCGGCGGCGAAGATGGGCTGGACAACCGAGATCGGCGCCAGCGAAAGGGCTGCGACCTGCAACGCCAAGCCGACCAGGAGCAGGCTGAATCCGCCCACCCAGCGCGGGGACCCGACCAGGCGCCCGACGAGCCTCAACGGGCGCGTCGCCGAGATCGCCTCGATCCCGCGGAGGGCCTGTTTTTCGAGGACGAAGCCCGAGTTGTAGAGGACCGCCGACGCGGCGGCCAAACCAGCGCCTACAACGGACCTTGTGGCTGGGGTCACCGGGGGGTCCTTCGCAGTACCACGAGCAGGTTCCAGGTGAGGACCTCTCGAAGCCCCGGCACGCGCACCACCCAGTGCAACCAGCGCGGGTGGTACCGAGGCAGCGCGTGCACCACGGTCAGGTCGGGGTGGTCCCTCAACCAGCGAAGCGTCGGGCCCACGTGGCGCGCGAACAGCGAGCGGCCGAACTCGTTGCCCGGTGGCCGTCCATGGACGCGCTCGTAGCGCCGCGCCGCGCGATGGCCGCCCAGGTAGTGCCAGGGAGCGGTCTCGTGGCCTCCCCACAACGAGTACCAGGCGGTGAACGACAGGTACACGAGGCCCCCGAGTCGAGTCACCCGTGCGAGCTCGTCGACGCAGCGGTGCGGATCGGCGACGTGCTCCAAGACGTTGGACGAGAACGTCAGGTCTGCGCACCCTGTCGCGAACGGCAACCCACGCCCGTCTCCGGCTACGGCCGTTCCCTGAGCCAGTCGGGCGGGATGTACTGCGTGGCGGTGCCGGGACTCTGGGCTCGAGCCGCAGGGTGTTGGAAAGGGCGCTGCGGCGGTGGGCTCGACCAGGAAGCAATCGGCCCCCGCGGAACGGAAAGCCTCGGTGAAGTAACCCGCCCCACCACCGACGTCGATGACCCGCGCCCCCGAAAGCTCCAGATCCAGCCAGCGCCGGATCCACTCGACAGTGTCGGCGGCCTGGAAGCGGTAGAAGCGGTCCGGATCGCTCTGTTCGACACGGAAGGCCTCGAACAATTTGATGCTTCGGGACAAACCGACGGTCCGGGACAACCCGTCGTCGCGGCGGGTCACGGCCTCGGTGCGCTCATCGCCGCCAGAGCGTACCGGCCCGCCCCGCCACGACCGCAGCGTCAGCCGCCAGCAGGCACACCGCCAGCCACGCGATCCCGTTGGCGGCGTCGACGTTGCTGGGCCAGTTGATGGTGGGCCAGTAGTGGTAGCGGTGCTGCTCGATGATGACGTAAGTGGCGGCCGACACGAGCGCGACAACAGCGCCGAGGGACAACAGCGCCCGAGCCCGGTCGAGCGCGAGGGCGACGAGCACCAAGGCAGCGACGATCGCCGCGACCAACGGCCCGCTGGCCACGCCGGCACCCAGGCCGCAGACGGCTGTCAACGCGAGGATGGCCCAAGGTCGCGGTCGGCGCCCGCCGCTGCGCAGTGGGTTGGCCAACGTCGGCGCCAGGTCGGGGGGTCCCGCCACCGCGTTGAGTTCCGAGGTCTGCGCGGTGCTGGCGTTGCTCGACCTGCTGGCGGACCACCCCGCGCGTGCGCCGCGCGGGGTCCGGCGCCGACGCCGCCGGCGGCACGGGGCGGGCAGTCCGGCGGCGACTGCGATCAACACCGCCAGCGCCGCAGCCGACACCGCGATCGCCGCCCACACCACCCGCTGGGGTGTCCACTCCAACTGAACCGTGGTGGGGTGGGTGATCACGCCGGGCGGGATGTACCAGCCGTTGGCGTAGCCGTCGATGAGGGTCGGGCGGCCCAAGTCTTTTCCCCCGGGCAAGGAGGCGTGCCACCCGTCGCTGTGGCTCTGGCCGAGGACCAGCCAGAAGCCGCCGACTCCCCCCGCCGGCGCCGCCGGTGCTTCCCCCGATGCGGTCGCGCCCTGCCCTTCGGCAGGGGTGACCCTCAGCGTCAGGTGGGTGCGGTCCTGGTGCAGGACCCGCACCGTCGGGGCCGGGGCGGGCGCGCCCGGCGTGGTAGCCGGCGGCCCAGCGCCAGGGCTGCCAGTGCCAGGGCTGCCAGTGCCAGGGCTGCCAGCGCCAGAGCTGAGCGTGATCGAGTCGAGCGTCAGCCCAACAGGGAGCCGGGGGCTGGTGCGGAGGGTGTGGGTGCCCGGGCCCAAGCTGATACCGCCAGACGAGGCGCCGCAGAGCCGGATCTGGAGGGCACTTCCCGCCAGGGCGCTTGAGGTCGGGCCGTCGACCTCTATGTCGGTGGGCTGGCCGTCGATGGAGAACAGGCCCTGACGGCACATCGAGGGGATCGTGGCCGGCGGTGCTGTCTCCGTGACTCCAGGAAGCCCGACCTCCGCGATCCCGACCGGGAGGATGTCGGTCCGGTTGGTGAAGTCGGCGAAGTAGTCGAGGGCCTTCACTGGCGCGACGGTGTCAATGGTGATCCTGACCTGGGAGCCGTTGAGTGTCGGAAACGACACCCGCGCCTTCGTGACCGCCCCTTGCGCCCGGCCCCGGCCGGGATCAATCGGGGGGACCTCCACCTTGCGGCTGACGCCGTCGGCAGTCACGGTCAGGCTGGTCGGGATCGAGTGCCGCGCGTCGGCCACCACCTGCAGATCGAGATGGTCGAAGCTGACCGACCGGTCGAGAGAGTACGACAACCACGCGCCGGCCTGGGGTCCGATCTGAGCTATCCATGCAGTGGTTGGGTCGCCGTCGGTGGCCGCGTTGGCCCGCGCCCGGAGGTCGCCAACGAGCCTGGTGGAGGAGTTGGCCGCGATGAGCCGGGCCGGATGAGCGGGGTCGGCGACGGGGGACGGAGCTGGGAGAGGGCCGGGAGGTGTAAGCCCGATCAGCTGATTGATCAAGTAGTCGGAGTCCTGCGGTGATATCCGGGCGGTGCCCCCCAGGGTGAACGTGCGAGCGGTAGGCAACGTGAACTGGCGTGCCATGGCGGGTTCGGGATCCGAGCGCGGCACATCGAGGGCCCGGATCCGGTCCATCACGAGGATCAGGCGGTGGGCGACAGAGGACGCTCCGGCGGCGGCGAGCAGGTCGGTGGGCATGCGCAGGGCGGTGGTCGCGGGAGTGACCCCAGGTATCTCGACCTCGGCGAAGCCGACCGGGCTCTGATCGTCGAAGCGCTTGGCCTTGGTTGGGGTGTTGGCCACGACGGTGATGTCGAGGCGGTGAAAATGCTGGGGTGGGAACCGAACGGTCTGACCGCTGCCGGCCCACGATGCAGGCCCGAGGTCGACGGTATTTGGCCGACCGCCGTCGAATCGGAGCGAGATACGCGTTATGTGGCGGGTGGGGCGTGAGGATTGCGCCTGCAGCAGGGTGATGTGGTCGGCGGTGATGGACCGCTCCAGGTTGATCTGGAGGTCCTGGCCGGTGCCCGGCCCGAAGGTCCCGGCGGTCCAAGCCGTGGCAGGGTTGGCGTCGACCGCGTTGGCGGGCGCGTTCTCCGGGGCGTAGGTGAGAGGGTTTCCGTACTCGGTTGCCTTCACCGACTCGACGCCGGACATGACCGCTACCGTGCGGGCGGCGTCGCCTGCGGTCGGAAAGAGCGGGATGGGGTAGTTCGAAGGGTCGGTCGCGAGGGGTGCGACGCGGGCCTGCTGCACCACACCGGTGTTGTCCCTCAGGCTGCCCCAGCGGTCGGCCGCCAACCGGTTGGTGTCGGTGACTAGGAGGGCGGCGCCCGCGGCGAGCAGCCGCGCGAGCCCCGCGGGGTCGCTGGCGAACGAGCCGCTGTAGAAGACCGATTGGTCGCCGCCGAGCAGCCCCGCGCCGGCCGCCTCGAGCAGGCCCTGGCCGCTGCCCGCGACCACCAGAGGCTCGTCAGCGGGCTCGGCTCGCACGATCGGGCGCGCCCCGGGGACGCTGAAGACCGCCAGCGGCGGCGGGTAGGACGCGCCGGTCGGAAGCCCGAGCTGGTACTGGTCGAGCTGCGGGTACTTGATCGGCTTTGTTGCGGCGGGCGAGCCGAAGCCGGCGGGCTGGCTCAAGCCGGCGGGCGCGGGGTCGAGCTGTTGCCATATGACCTGAGGCAGCGGCAGGGCGTAGCGCTCGTATTGCAGGTCTGACTGCAAGAGGACCTGGCCGGCGCTCATCAAGCGGGCCATGGGGGCGATGGCCGCGGGGTCCAGCGTCTGCTCCTGCAGGGCGGCGTCGAGGGCCTGGAGCAGGTCCACGCTGCCCGCCTCGCCCTGGGGAACCACTTGGCGTTGGACGTACGGGCGCTCGAGCAGCGCCGGCCCGATCTGATCTTCGGCGATGCCCCACCGGTATGCGGCGAAGTCCTCGCCCGGCAGGCCCAGCACCCGCGTGCCCGCCCCACGCGAACCTAGGTATCCCGCCGCCTGGAGCCAGTAGCCCGGGATGCTCGATTGGCGAGAGAGGTTGCTCGCCACCATCTCGCCGCTCCACAACGGCGGGATATCAGCGGCGACGAGCGCGGCGCACAGGGCCGCTGCGAGGGCGCTGAGGCCGGCGACGCCGAATCGGGTGGCCCTGAAACGGGCTTTGGCCCCCGAGAGGGCATCGATGCCCGATCCGGCGAGTAGGGCCAGCCCGAGCACCACGAGGGGCACGGCGCGGTTGACCGAGCGCGCGGCAAGTCCTGACGACGCCGAGACTGCCTTCAACAACCCGCCGAAGGGGGAGGGGTGGCCGTAGGGGTAGACCCCGACCGCGACCAGGGTCCCACCTGCCACCAGAGCAACCGCGAAGGCCCGGTATCGCCACCTGGCCATGAAGCCGAGTGCAACCGCCGCCGCCGGGACGGCGAAGCTGACCGCGATGAGCCAGAGCGACTGGGTGTAGGCCGGCGCCGCCATGGTCCAGGGCTGGACCTTGTCCTGTCCGTAGAAGTACCAGTACCCGAGCCCGCGCAGCACCTCGGCCGCAGAGGAGGTCCTCGCCACCGTTGGCAGGGTCTCGGTGGTCCGCAGGATGTCGAAGCCGTAACGGGCTTCGACCCACAGGCCGACGATCCACCACAGCGAAACGAGGAGCGATAGCGCGCCGATTCGGGCGCCGACGGCGACGGCTCGGCGCCACGCCACGTCGCGGATCGCGCCGGCATAGACCAGCCAGAGCAGTGGGGCCAGCCCCGCCAGGACCACGGAGGTGGCGTTGACCCCGCCCACCAACGCCACCACGATCGCGAACAACGCCGGGTGACGCCACCCGCCTCGGCGCGCTGCGAGGACAGTGAGGCCCAGCAGCCAGCCCAGCCCGGCCCAAGGCAAGAGGATCGCGGAGCTGCGGGCCAGGTAGTCGATGGTGTAGGGACTGAGGAGGTACATCAACGCCGCGACGCCGCCCCCCCAACCGGTGACTCCCAGTTGCCGGCAGGCGAATCGCACCCCGAGGCCGGCACAGGCCAACAGCGTGCCCATCCAGAGCCGCTGGCCCAGCCAAACGGGGACGCCGAGCGCGTGCACGGCCCAAAACCACGGGCCCATCGGGAACAGGTAGCCGATGTTCTGGTGGGTCACTGTGCCCATCCCCACATCGGGGTTCCACATCGAAGCGGCGCTGGCCAGTAGCCGGCCAGGGTCGATGTACAGGTACTGCTTGGTGTCCGCCGCCACCACCCCGGGCTTGGTCGCCAGAAGCGGGAGGTAGCTGACCGCCGCGACCACGAGGAAGGTCAGCCGGTCGCGCCCCTTCCCGTGGACCCTGGGGCTGTTGGTGCGCGGAAGGCCAGTCAGCGTGAGGAGGGCTTGGTGATGGTGGCGAGGGCCCGCTCGGGCTCCCAGTGGGCGCGCAGGGACTTGATCAGCCCGGATCGGTCGACCGTGTATATCAACACGCACTCGATCTTCATCGTGGTTTGGTCCGCGAGCGTGGTGGTGATGGCCGTGACGTTGGCACAGGCGGGGCCGTTGGCGAAGGAGTCGATGACGTGGAAGTGGAACCCGCGGATCATCCCGACGTAGCTGTCCCAGAACCTCGAGATCTCCTCGGCTCCCCGGTGTCCTTTGCCTTCAGGGTCGAGGAACGACGGGCCCACCGGATCCTCGATCAGGGCATCAGGCGCGAACAGCGCCAGCCAGTCCGCCTTGTCGCCTCGGGCGACCGTGGCGTTGGACATCTGAGCAGCGTGGCGGGCGGGGTGCTCCCAGTCGGGTGCCTCCCACGTGATGGCGTCGGATTCGACCATGCTTCGACTGTAACCAGCGGCGGTGCGCACGGCGTTTCGTCCAGACAGGCGGCGTGACAAGATGGCGGCGTGCAGGAGGACTTCGCACGGCCCCGATTGGCGCTGGCCACGGTGTCGCTGGTGTTGTTCTTGACCTTCCTCGACAACACCGTCGTCAGCGTCGCACTGGCCGGGATCCAGACCGATCTCCACGCCGGGGTCACGGCGCTTCAGTGGGTTGTAAGCGGCTACGCCCTCACGTTCGCGGGCCTGATGCTCACCTTCGGCGCGCTGGCGGACATGTTCGGCCGCCGCGCGATCATGGCCTCCGGCATTGCCATCTTCTGCGCCGGGTCCGTGCTCGGCGCGCTCGCGACCTCGCCGGGGCTGCTGATCGCCGGGCGGGTCGTGATGGGCGTGGGAGCCGCTGCGTCGGAGCCGGGCACGCTTTCGATGATCCGTCACCTCTACCGTGAGGAGGCGGAGCGGGACCAGGCCCTCGGGGTCTGGGCGGCGGTCTCGGGCCTTGCGTTGGCGATGGGGCCCGTTGTCGGTGGAGTGCTCATCGGAGTCTGGTCCTGGCGGGCGGTGTTCTGGTTCAACCTTGTGCTCGGAGTGCTCGCCTTGGTGGGCACCTTGGCCATCCTGCCGGAGAACTCCGATCCCGACACCCACCAGGTCGACTTCGCCGGGTTCGTCCTCGGCGCGGGGGCGCTCGCCTGCGCCACGTTCGCGACCATCCTCGGTGAGACAGCCGGCTACGCGACGGCGGAGATCGTCGCGCTCTACGCCGTGGGGGTGGGACTGGGCATCACGTTCGTCCTGGTCGAGCGCCGCGCCTCCTACCCGGTCCTCGACGTTAGGTTCTTCCGGAATCCAGTGTTCAGCGGGGCCAACTTCGTGGCTTTCTCGACCTACCTCGGGACCTTCGCCCTCTTCTTCTTCGTTCCCCTGTACCTCCAGCTGGTCGGGTCCTCGTCGGGCTTCGACCTCGCGCTTGACTTCATTCCGATGGCTGCCGCCCTCGTATTGGCCTCGGCGTTCACCGGCCGATGGGTGGCCTCTGTGGGTCCGAGGATCCCGATGGTCACCGGCTGCCTGATGGCGTCCGCGGGGCTCATCGCCACCGAGCTCGTGGTGACCCCCACGTCGGGGCCTCTGCAGCTCGCGTGGACCTTCGCTCTGGCGGGCGCCGGCTTTGGGGTGGCGGTGGTCCCGGTGACCGCGTCGGTGTTGTCGGTCGTGCCCCCGGCGCGCTCGGGGATGGCAGCGTCGGCTACCAACACCAGTCGGGAGCTCGGCGCGGTGGCGGGAGTCGCGGTGCTCGGCGCCATCGTCAATGCCCAACTCACCACTCACCTCGCACACCGACTGGCCGCGATCGGGGTCCCGGCGTCGTTGCGGGCGCAGGTGATCACCGCCGTGACCACGGGGACGGCCGGCCAGCAGGCTTCTCAGTTCGATCCACGTAGCGCGATCGGTCAAATTGTGCAGAAGGTGATCCATGCGGCGTATGGGGCCTTCACCCACGGGCTCAGCCTTGCACTGGTTACCGCCAGCATCCTCATGCTGGTCTCGGCGGTGGTTGCGACCGCTACGATGGGAGCCTGGCGTCCGGCCAACGACGCCTGATGCCAACGACGCCTGATGATCGCCGCCTGATGATCGACTCAAACTGGAGCCATCGGGGCATCTGTCCCGCCGGCGCTGCCGCCACCAAACCCCCGCCCGTCACCGAACTGGGATCGTGTACCGATGCTGACCACCCCCGTCCTGTTGGAACCCGCCGATACCGACGATTCGCCGGCCGTCCAGCTCGAGATCGACACCTTGGACTTGAAGCGGCCCTGGGAACAGGTGGCGCTGGCGTTGTTCATCGTGGTGCCGTTCCTCGCGGTGATTGCCGCGATCCCTGTCATGTGGGGCTGGGGTTTGTCGTGGCACGACGCGCTCATTGCCGTGGCCATGTACGCGGTGACGGGCCATGGCATCACCATCGGGTTCCACAGGCACTTCACCCATAGGGCATTCCGGGCGCAGCGCTGGTTGCGGGTCGCTATGGCGGTGGCCGGCAGCATGGCCATCCAGGGTCCGGTGGTGCGCTGGGTCGCCGACCATCGCAAGCACCACCGCTTCTCCGACCGGGAGGGTGACCCTCACTCGCCATGGCGCTACGGGACCAGCTTCCGGGCCGTGGCCAAGGGCTTCTGCTACGCCCACCTCGGTTGGCTGTTCGACGTGGAGCAGACATCCCAGGAGCGCTACGCCCCCGACCTGCTCGAGGACCGTGCGATCGCCGGCGTGTCGCGCTCGTTCATGCTTTGGGTGGCGGCCTCGATGCTGCTGCCGCCCCTCGTCGGCGGCCTCTGGGGGTGGTCGTGGAAGGCGGCGCTCACCGCGTTCTTCTGGGGCAGCCTTGTGCGGGTGTCGCTGCTGCACCACGTCACGTTCTCGATCAACTCGGTCTGTCACGTCACCGGGAAGCAGCCGTTCCGGGTCCGCGACAGGAGCGGCAACGTGTGGTGGCTGGCGGTCCTGTCGATGGGGGAGTCCTGGCACAACCTCCACCACGCCGACCCGCCGGCTGCCCGCCACGGCGTGCTGCGCGGCCAAGTCGATTCCAGTGCCCGCATCATCTGGTTGTTCGAGAAACTGCGTCTGGTGTCCAACGTCCGCTGGCCGGATGCCGAGAGCATCCGGCGCCGGCGGGTTACTGGGGCGCCCGCGGCCTGATCGTGACGGGGGGCCGAGCGCGTCACCTCGCGCGGATCACCGCGCGACTGGCCGCCTAGCGCCTCGCTCTGAGAAGCGCTTCGTTGGGGTTGTCGAGCAGGGTGTCGAGGGGGCGGGCGAACTCGGCAACACTCGACCCAACGCGGGCCGCAATGGGAACCAGCTTGTCGAGGTCGAAGTGGTAGAGGTTG
>JBPCRR010000335.1:0-6177 GCA_050996645.1 Acidimicrobiales bacterium
GCGGCGCCGGCGTGGGGACCCACGCTCTCGGCGTCGTCGGAGTGGGGGTACCCGAAGCGGTCGTGGCCCGATGAGACCGTGTTCTCGTAGAGCGCCCAGGGGGCCTCGATGGTCTCGCCCTGACTACCCACGAAGTTGCCGGGTGGGAACAGATAGCCGATCATGTCCTCGCCGAGGCCGGCCAAGAACCTGAACTTCGTGGTCATCTCGGCGCTGATATCGGGCGTCATGGCCAGCGGGCGACCGCAGGTGTAGTTGCCGGCGGCGGCTTTGGCGGGGGCGGCAAGGCTTGGCGTGTAGCAGTCGGTCGGGAACGGCATCTGCGCGGCGTCCACAGGACCACCCACCTCGGTAAACGGGAACACCTCACCGGGCGAGTAGGTGACCTGCACGTCGCCGACCGTGAGCACCCCGACTTCGCTGGAAAGGTACGCCGGCGGGGCGACCCGCACGCCTGCGGGTTGGCGGGCGGGCCCGGTACCGACAGACCCCGATGGCGACACGCCAATGGTGCAGGTGGGGTCGGCAAAGGCCGGCCTGTCGGCGAAGAGTCCGGCCGCGAATGCGGCTGCGAAGAGGTTGTTCTCGAGCTGCACGCACACCGAGCGGGTCTGGGCCTCGAGCCGCGAGGGCACCGACGTGGAAGCCCCTGGTGCGGCCAGCGCCGCCACGAGCGTGTTGAGCATGCCCTTGGCGTACGCGTCGACGAACTGGAGGGCGTCGGTGACCGGGCGCTGCGTCGTGGCAAGGGCGCCCGCGCCTGGGGGTCGGGGGTCGGCATAGACGCTCCTGCAGCCATCGACGGGCTTGCCCGCCACGTCGTGGAGGGCGCCGGGCACCCGAAGCACCTGGGTGCCGGCGGGGTACAGCGCGGGCGTTTCGACGCTCCCGACCAGGCCGGCCATCTCCATGCCCACGCTCCCGGGGTACTGCGCCTCGAGCCCCTGGGTCAGCCTTCCCGCCCAGTCCCCGCTGAGCATGGAGGTGTAGTCCGACTTGCCGGAAAAAGCGAGGGTCTCGTCGTGGACTCCGACGTCGGCGAGAGAGAAGATCACCCGCCCCGCATCGCGCCCGGAGGTGGACAGCGCCTGCATGACCGGCACGAGGTCGGTGTCTATGAACGGGTAGGACGACCAGCAGGACTGCGTGTTGGACGGCATCCGCGCGACGGCGGCCTTCAGTTGGGCTGGGCGGACCGAGTTGTCCGCGCTGAGGATGGCGCGGCCGACCTTGTCCACCAGGTAGCGCATGTAGTACTCGTCGACGCCCGAGGTCACCCCGACAGGGAGCACACCGCCCACCGCGGCGAGCGCTGCAGGCTCGCCCGACAGGTCCGGGCCCCACAGCCCGACGGGGTCCGGCGCAGACTCGTTGTGGGTGGAGGAAATGAAGATGTCGCGAGGTGCGAGGTGCCTGTCGCTGCGCACGACCACGTCCCGGATCTGATCCATCGTCGAGTTGAACAGGCCTATCGAGTCGACGGTGACCATCGCCGCTCGCTTGGCGCCCACCGAGAAAACGACGGCGTGCGCCTGCAGGGGATCCGGAGTCACGCCAGGTTGGTGCAGGGTGGTTCGTGGCGAGTTGGTGGAGGGGTCAGCGGAGGTGAGTGGCCACCGGTTCGACCCCGACCCCCCAGCCAGGTAGGGCGCCTCATAGCGGTGGGTGCCATCGGCGTCGCAGTAGGGATCTCCGGGGACATAGCGCCCGGCGCGGGCGAGGTCGATGTAGGGCTTCTCGAAGGCGAAGAGCCGCGAGCCGCTCCAGATGGCCTGTACCTGAGCCTCGGAGGCACCGCAGGATGGCACGAACTCCGAGATGTCCAGGGCGCGGCCGAGTGGCGTGTCGAGCGCCGGCGGGGTGATGTTCGCGTCCGCGGCGCCGACCATGAAGCCGGCCGGAGAGCGCTGGTGCCCCGCCGCAGACGCTGGAAGCCCGGGTGCGATCGCGGCGAGCATTGCCACGGCTGCCAGCGGGACGAAGCGCCGACTACGTTGCCTCACGAGCAAGGCGATGCCACCGGGGCGGCGTTGAGGTTGTTGGTGTTCGACAGGTCGTGGTGCTCACGGGGCCACGGACCACTGTCTGTGCAGCGCTGCGTGGGCGTCGTCCACACGAAGATGTCCCCGTCGCGGGTGCCGGCGACGAGCACCTGGTCCGCCAAGGCACCCCAGGTGCCGAACGAGGGGCTGTTGACCGCCCAGCCGCCCGTGAACTTGGGAAAGTTGGGCGCCTCGACACCGAACCCGTTGATCGCGCGGATGTCAGAGGTGGCGCTGCCCTCGACGACGAAGGGGCCCCGGCCGGCACCCCCGACGTTGGCGACTATCGGCTGGTTGAAGAACTGCAGGTCGTTCATCACCTGCGGGAACGCCGGCTGCATCGTCGCGGTCGCGGTGTTCCAGGCGTCGAGCTGGTTGTCGTTGGCGAACTGCCGGTCGGGGAGGGCGGCGTCGAGAGCCTTGCCGAGCGACGTGGCCGGCGCCACGAAGCTGATCCCCGGGGCCCCGGGCCCGAGGGGGGCAAAGATGGGTTGGCCGACGGACGGGATGCTCGGCAGGTTCAAGGAGTTGGACAGCGGCCCCGCCGCTGCCATGGAGAGGGAGATGGGCTTGCCGTCGGGGCCGTTGCCGAAGTAGGACCCGCCCGAGGGAGTGAAGATGTAGCCGGGCCCGACCGAGGTCATGGCGCCGACGTCGAGCTTCCCGGTGCCCCGGAGGTCCGCCAGTGTCGGGCTCGACGTGGAACCGTCGCCTACGTCGGGGAGCAGCCCCGCGTCGAGGTCCACCATCGACGCCGGCCACCCCGGGAGGATGGCGCAGGCGCTCGGTTGGGAAGTCCCAGCCGCGCATGAGCCGCTCCGGACGACGTTTGACGTCCCCTTTGGGCTCAGGGCGTAGACGCGGCTGTTGGCCGGGTTGAGCAGAGCCGAGCCGGCGGCCGTCACGGCGAAGTTGGCGGTGTTGGCAACGCTGATCGCGCAAGGCGGCAGGCCCGGGCGCATCTGGAGGTTGGCGCCCGGCACCGTGGCGGGGTTGCAGCCGTACTCCTCGTCGGTGGCCACCACGAGGTTCGGCGGAACGGCGGTTCCTCCAAGGTTGCCCACCGCAGGAGTATCGAGGATCATCGACCCCATCTGGACGTTGACGCTGGGCTTGAACGAGACGTGGTTGGTGATCGGGTCCACGGCCTTGACCGTCGAGGGGTCCACGACAAGCACCGGGTAGCCCGCCAGCAGGTGGCCGCTCGGGTCCCACGCGTAGACGTGGCGGTCCAGCGAGGAGTCGACGATGTCGAGGTGGCCGTTGCCGGCGAGGTCCGCCAGCGCAGGCGCACCGATGCTCCCTGGCAGCAGCAGGTTGTTGGAGTCGCGGGGGTCGGCCGAGGGGCTGGTGGCGGCGGCGGTGCCGGCGTAGGGCGCGGGGTCCTGGGAGTACGCAGGGTTGGTGTGCACCGGGAAACCGGGCAGCGGCCTGCCGGTGGAGTCCCACGCGTAGACGAAGCCGCAGGTGTCGCTCGCCGCCACGTCGGGCGGACTGGCCCCGCTCAGGCGGCCCACGGCGACGCCGCCCACCATCGAGCAGCGCGGCACCACGGTGACCTGCCCGCTGCGATACGCCGGCTCCCTGGCGGTGATCTCGGCCTGCCCCGGCAGCTGCTCGGTATGCACAGGCCACCCTGCGAGCTCCTCCAGCCGGCCTCCGGCGCCTGGGGTGGGGTGGCCGGCGCGAGCCGCGGAGTTGACAGCGTCTGAGTGGATGGCGCCGGCGGGGAGGTAGGCGTGGATCGTGCCGTCGGCCGTCGGCACGATCAAGGCGTTGGTTCCCGCCGGTCCGATGGGAGCCAGGGTCGGCGCGGCATCCACCGAGCCGCCGAAGCCCGTCGCGGCCTGCGTGACGGGACCGGTGCCAGCCCCGGTGGCCGACGGCTGCACCGCGGTGGAGGTGAGCAGGGTGGGGTCATGCACGAGATACCCGGTGCGCCTGTCCATGCCGACCAGCCCGTGGGCGTCGCGCACGACGAGGCGCAGGGTGAACGCCGGTGCGTCGGGGTTTGGCCTCCCACCCGGACCGACGCCCCGTTGCGACGACGCGGGCAGCTTCGCTGCTATCTGGCGGAGCGTCGCCGGCGTCAGGTTGACGGTCTTCGCCACGGCGCCGGCACCCGACCCTCCGGCACCCGACCCTCCGGCAATAGTCGTGTACGAACCGGGCTCGGGCTGGGTCCCGATGCCGTACTGCAGCTCCCAGTGGTAGGTACCAGGTGTGCGCGGGGCGCCGGCAGAGACCGTCACCGGAACGATCGAGGTGGCGGGGTCATAGGTCTTGAACCACTGCATCTCCCCGAACGACGCCTCCGGCGGGACCTTGCCCGCCGAGAGCCGAGACAGGATCGAGGCGGCGTTGATCCGGCCGTACCCGGTGTAGACGTCGAAGCCGGGTTGCGTCGGGTACCGAGTCGTCGGCACCGGCGACACCACCGCGTAGTTGTCCGGCGGTGCCGGGTTGGTCGTGGCGAGGTCCTGCAGCGACGGCACCACCGCGGTCTTGAAGTTCACGTCGTCCGCGGACATCTCGATGAGCTCCCGGACCTCGGTCGAGGACAACGCGACGGGCCCTCCGGTGGCCGACGACAGGCCCGGGTAGGCGGCCAGCCTGCCCGCCTGGAGGAGGTTCCTCGCTTCCGACTCGCTCAGGCCGGCGATCCCGCCGGTCTTGCCCGTCGCCTCCGAGGAGCAGCTGCCGCTCTCGACACTTACGCCGACGTTCCCGCCGTAGTTGGTGCAGCCGTTTAAGAACAGGTATCCCGGCGGGTTGTCCAACGCCACGCTCACGCCGCCGGCGGACTCCGAGGGGGACTGGGTCACGCTGTTGACCACGATGGTGCCGGGCAGGTTGCCAGGCTCGTTGTGGTGAGCAGCCTCCTCGTCGGCTGCGCTCGCGATGACCGGAACGCCATGGTCGTTGGCGTATGCGATCGCCTGGGCGCTGGTGGTGGTGACGTCGAGGGTGCCGAGCGCCTCCTGGATGACGCTGGCGCCGCTGTCGACCGCGAAGAGCACCCCCCGGGCGAAGTCGTTGCTCTGGGCGATGAAGCTCTCGCCGACCCGCAGCGGCATCACCATGCAGTCGGGGCAGCTCCCAACGCCGCCGCTCGAGTCCGCCGCGCCTGTGGAGTCGCCCGCCTCGCCGGTGCCGTGGCCGTACGACACGTCGTCGTAAGGGTCGTTCGTGTTGTCAAGGAAGTTCCACCCCGCGATCGCCTCGGTGAAGCCGGGCGGGCTCTGCCCCGGGTATGGCGGCGCCTCCGTGTTCGGGTTCGAGGTTGGGTAGTAGAAAGGTGAGCCCGCCGCACCAAAGGTCCGTATCAGGTCCTCGGCGGTGATGTAGGAGCCGCAGAAGTAGCCCTTCGACCGTGAGGCTTCAACGACGCTCAGGACTCTCGGGTCGTGGGCATACTGCGCGACGTTGAGCACGCCAGAGCCGTAGAGGTCATAAGGGTCCGCGTCGGCGAACTTGACGCCCTTGGCCTCCAGCTGGGGCTTGGTGAGGCCCTGCGCGTTCTCGGGGTAGGGAAGGGCCGCGCGGTTGAGGTAGATCTTGTTGACGGTCCCCGGTGTGCACCACTCCATGCCCGAGTCGGTGACGGCTATGACCGTGTCTGGTCGCCCGGTGGTGGTCTGCCACGCCGCGTCGACCGAGTTTCCCTCCACCCCGCACAGCTCCTGGGGGTTGCGCGCCACGATCGGGTTGGTGGTCCGCGCGCTGGTGAGCTTCCAGTCAGCCCCATCAGAGGACCAGTTCGCGGGGCGCTCCGGGAACCCCCCGACCGCCTTGGTGTGCATGTGGGAGCCGTACTGCTCCGGGTTGGCACCCGCCGCCGGCGTGGGCCAGGGAAAGGTGCCCTCGGGTGACAACGACGCCCCGTCGTTGGCCTTGTTGAGGTCCCCGTTCGGGGCCGGACAGGCATGGGGCCGGAGGATGTCGGGGGCGAGGGAGCTCGACGGGGTGCTGACCGCATGGGCCGGCCCGGGCACGAGGGCGAGGGGTACCACGAGCGCCACCCCGGCCGCCATCGCCGCCGCGCGGCGGCGCATCCCGCTCTTGGGTCCCCCGATCCCTCCGTGGGTATTTGACGCCGGTTTGAGATCTCCTGCCGTGGCCGGCGAAGAGGGGC
>JBPCRR010000363.1:0-2795 GCA_050996645.1 Acidimicrobiales bacterium
GGCGTGACCCGGCGCTCACGTAGCGCCGCCCACAGCCGGGCGCCGGCCCTCGTCGCAGGCCGCGTCACAGCAACCGGCGCGCGATCACCGGCTCCGGGGACCACAGTCATCGCGCTCCATCGTAGGGCCGCCGCCGGGGTTGGCCACCGGGCGCCGCTTTGTCGCTCACGCGAGGCCTGCCGTAGTCTCGGTGCTCGTATGTCCACCCGCGGCGCACAGTCGACGACCCTGTGACTGCCGCGGCCGCAGCCAGCCCGGTGGTGCTGCCGACGCCCTGGGAGCGACTCCGAGGCTACGTCGCCCTCACCAAGCCGCGGATCATCGAGCTGTTGCTCGTGACCACCGTGCCGACGATGGTGGTCGCGGCCCGTGGCTGGCCGGCGTGGTGGTTGGTGCTGGCGACCCTTGCGGGGGGGACCCTGGCCGCCGGCGGCGCCAACGCCATCAACATGTACATCGACCGCGACATCGACGCTGTCATGCACCGCACTGCCAGGAGACCCTTGGTGACGGGGCTGGTGCGGCCGACGCCGGCGCTGGTCTTCGCCGTCACCTTGGAGACGGTCGCGTTCGTCGAGCTGTGGCTGCTCGTCAACCCGCTCTCAGCCGTCCTGGCAGTCAGCGCAACCCTGTTCTACGTCTTTGTGTACACGCTGTGGTTGAAGCGCACATCCAGCCAGAACATCGTCATCGGCGGTGCCGCCGGGGCGGTGCCGGTCCTTGTCGGGTGGGCGGCGGTCCGTGACAACGTGGGCCTGGCGCCGGTGCTGCTCTTTGCTCTCATCTTCGTGTGGACCCCGCCGCACTTCTGGGCGCTGGCCATCCGCTACCGAGAGGACTACCGCTCGGCCGACGTCCCCATGATGCCGGTGGTGGCGTCTTTCGAGAGCACCGCCCGCCAGATCCTGGCCTACTCGGTGCTGGTGCTCGCGGTGTCGTTGCTGTTCGGCTGGGCGGCTCACCTCGGCCCCATCTACTGGGCGTCAGCCGCCCTGCTCGGCGTGGCGTTCTGCGGGTTCGCGCTGCGGTTGTGCCGCGAGCCTACGGAGGCTCGGGCCATGAGCCTGTTCCACTGGTCGATCAGCTACCTGACCGCGCTGTTCGCCGCCATGGCGGTCGATCAACTGGTTTGGCACTGAGGACCGTCGCCCCTGCGGAGCAGTGTTGTCAGGTTGGCCCGGAGGACCGTTGCCCCTGCGGAGCAGTGTCGTCACTCCCAGCGAAACGTCAGCGCTGCGGCTACCGGGGTGACCACGGCCCACGCAGCCAGCACCACCCAGGCCCGACCGGGGATGGCGCCGCCGGCGGTCAGCGAGCCGTGCAGGGCGTCGGAGAGGGCGCCGGCGGGCAGCGCTTCAGCCACCCGTCGCAGGCCGTGCGGTAGCTTGGTCAGGGGAAAGACCATCCCGCCGAGGAGCAGCAGCGCCAGGTAGAGCCCGTTCGCAGCGGCCAGGGTCACCTCGGCGGGGAACAGGCCGGCCATCAGCAAACCGAGCCCCGCGAAGCCCACGGTCGCCAGCGCCACCGCCGCCACTGCCAGCGCCGGTCTGCCGGCGGGGTCCCACCCGAGGGCCAGCGCCACCGCCACCAGGATCGCGACTTGGAGCGCCTCGACGGCGGCGGTGGAGGCTGCCTTGGCGGCGAGCAGCCGCGGGCGGCCGAGGGGTGTTGTCCCCAGGCGCTTGAGCACGCCGTACTGCCGCTCGAAGCCGGTCGCGATGGCGAGGCTGACCATCGAGGTCGACATCACCGCCAGGGCCAGAACACCCGGCGACAAGAAGTCCACCGCATGGCGGTACCCCGAGGGCTCGGGCAGCACGTCGACGAGGGAGAAGAACACGAGCAGCCCGACCGGTATGGCCACGATCAACAGGAGCGACTCCCCACGGCGCAACGTCAAGCGAAGCTCTGCCCGGGTCTGCGCTCCGAGTGCGCTCACCGCCGGCGCCGCCTGTGAGCGGGCGCTGACCCGAGCGATGGGGAGGCATCGCCAGCCCCAGGCTCGGCGGCGGTCAGGTCGAGAAACACGTCCTCCAGTCGTCGACGACCAGCGCGCAGGTCGGCCAAGGCCAGGTCGCGTGCGGCAAGCCACGCGGTGAGCGCCGCGACCCTGGCTGGGCTGGCCTCGGCGTCGACCACGTACTCGCCAGGGCGCTCCTCGCGCACCATGGCGCTGATCTCGTGGGCGAGGGAAGCGGTGTCCAAGCCTGGCGCCGCGCCGAATCGGATCTGGGCGGCCCCACCGGCGGAGTCTCGGACCAGCTCGGCCGGGGTGCCCCTGGCCACCACCCGTCCCCGCTTGATGATGACCAGCGTGTCCGCGAGGCGTTCGGCTTCCTCGAGCTCGTGGGTCGTGAGCAGCACGCATACCCCCGACGAGCGGAGGTCCGAGATCACCTGCCGGATGGCGATCCGTCCTTCGGGGTCTACACCCGCGGTTGGCTCGTCGAGGAACGCGACCCAGGGCCGGCCCACCAGCGCCAGTGCCAGCGACAGGCGTTGCTGCTCGCCACCGGATAGCCGCCGCCACGGGGTGCGAGCCACCTTGTGCAACCCCACCCGGAACAGCAGGCCGTCGGGCTCCTCCGGCTCGTCGTAGTAGCTGGCGAAGAGCCGCACGGCCTCCCGAGGTGTCATCCCGGGGTACACCCCGCCGCGCTGCAGCATGACACCCATTCGCCGGCGGAGGGCCTTGTGCTCGCGCTGGGGGTCGAGACCGAGGACCCGCACCCGCCCGGCTGCCGGCTTGCGGTAGCCCTCGAGGGCTTCCACGGTGCTGGTCTTGCCGGCGCCGT
>JBPCRR010000385.1:0-7563 GCA_050996645.1 Acidimicrobiales bacterium
GCCTAGTTCCTTCGATGAGCCGAGTTCCCCCGGCGAGGCGAGCCCTTAGAGCGGGCCGTTGCCGTGCTTGCGCTCGATCAGGCGCTCCCGCTTGCTCGCGAGCATCCGCAGCGCGGCGACCACAGCCTTGCGGGTGTCCGCGGGGTCGATGACCTGGTCCACGAAGCCGCGTTCGGCTGCCACGTAGGGGTTCAGGTAGGCCTCGCGGTACTCCTCGACCAGGCGGGCCTGGGTGCCGGGGTCCTCTCGGCGGTGGAGGATCTGCACCGCGCCCTCGGCCCCCCTCACCGCCACCTGGGCTGACGGCCAGGCGAGGCAGAGGTCATTGCCCATCAACTTGGAGTCCATGACTATGTAGGCGCCGCCGAAGGCCTTGCGAAGGATTATGCAGACCCGCGGGACCGTGGCCTCCGCATAGGCGTGCACCAACTGGGCGCCGTGGCGGATCATCCCGCGCCACTCGAGGTCCTTGCCCGGCATGAACCCCGGCGTGTCCAAGAGCGTAAGCAGCGGCAAGTTGAACGCGTCGCAGAAGCTCACGAAGCGCGCACCCTTCTGCGACGCCGCGATGTCCAAGGTGCCGGCCATCGATTGGGGCTGGTTCGCCACCACGCCGACGGGGCTGCCGTCCACCCTGGCCATGGCCGTGACGAGTTGCGGAGCCCAGCCGGCACGGATCTCCAGCAGGTCGGCGTCGTCGCACACCGCCCGGATCGCGTCGCGGACGTCGTAGCTGCCCGTCGGGGAGGCGGGAAGGAGCTCGCGCAGCTCCGAGGTAGTGCGGTCCGGGGGGTCGTCGGTGGGCCAGGAGGGTGCGGGATCGTCGGTGTGGTCGGGGAGGTACTCGAGGGCCGCTGCGACCACGTCCAGCGCATCGTCCTGGTCAGCGGCGCTCAGCGCGGCGACTCCAGTCGAACGTGAGTGGACCCCGTGGCCTCCGAGCTGCGCCGGGCTCAGGTGCAGGCCGGTCAGCTGCGCCACAGCGGCGGGTCCCGACACGTAAGCGGTGGCGTCAGGGGTCATCACCACCAGGTCAGCCATGCCGAGCAGAAGTGCCGGGCCCGACAGCGCCAGGCCGTGGGCCACGAAGATCACCGGCACGACCCCCGAGCAGGCGCTGAGCGCGCGGGCGGCGCCGCCCCAACCGTGCAAGGCCGCCACACCCCCGTATACGTCGGCGCCGGAGGAGGCCATGACCACAACCAGCGGAAGGCGGCCCTGAAGGGCCAGGGCCGCCCCCTCGGCGAGCGTGGCGCTGTCCTCGGCCGTCAGCGCCCCGCGCCGCAGAGCTGGGTCGGTGCGCACGAGCACCACCCGCCGGCCGCTCGCCACCAGAGCTTCCACGGCCGCGCGCGTGCCACCAGGGACCTTGGCCCGGATCGGGAGAGTCGGCGCGGGTGCGGATGCCACGATGAGGATCAGACGGCCAAGCCCGCGGGGGCGTTACCCGCGGGGCACTCGAGCCCGGGTAGGGGGCTCTGTCCAGCCCCGGGCGTCACTCGGCGCTGGCGGGAGGACCTGGACGCCCGAGGGGCGCCCTCGGTCAGGCGACTCCCGTAGCCGTCGCAGCCGGGCTCAAGCTGATCGGCGGGTTGCGCTTCCGGCTCGAGCGCCCTCGCGATCAGGAAGCCCTTTGCGCGCTCTGTGCGGGGGTAGCGGTGGACCAGGTTCCAAAACCGCGGCCCGTGCCCGGAGACGTCCAGATGCGCCAGCTCGTGGACCAGGACGTAGTCGAGGACCCATCCCGGCTCCTTGGCCAGCCGGGAGGAGATCCTGATGCTGCGGTCAGCCGGGGTGCAGCTTCCCCAGCGCCATTCCTGGTTATCCGACCACCGGATGGTGAGCGGCGTCGAGAGCCGGTAACGGGCCGCCAGCGCTGCGGCGCGCTCGGCCAGGTCGATGCCATCGCACTGGCGTTGCCGTTCGATGCGGCCAAGCATCTCGGAGACCCAGTGCGCCTCCTCCTCCTTGCTCATGGTCGCGGGAATCGACACCTGGACGATCCCGCGGACCACCCTCGCGTGCACAGTCTTGCGGCGCCGGGGGCTGCGGATGACCTCGACCGTCCTCACTCGTTGAAAGCTATCCGGTGGGTGCGACCGCAAGGGCTGTGTTGACCCAGCGGCCGGGGTCGGCACCGGGGCCGGAGGACTCGACGAGCACGCCCGCGAGATTGGGGACCGGGCCGCCCGGCGCTCCGGCCGAGCGGTTTACTATTCGGATCACGCCTCCGTGGGTGACGACGAGGCGGGTGACCCCTTCGGCCGAGTCGAGCCAGCGCCCCACCGCGGCGAGGACCCGGGAGGCGAACTCGCTGCGATCCTCGCCGCCGGGAGCGGAGGTCGCGGTGCCGGCGTCCCAGGCTCGTAGCTCGTCGGGCCACCGAAGCGCTATCTCCTCGCGACGAAGGCCGCTCCAGTTCCCCACGTCGATCTCGCGCAGCTCGGGATCGATGACCTCGGGCCGGGGCAGTCCGAGCTGGTCCGCCAAGAGCTCGGCGGTCTGCCTGGCCCGCCGGAGGTCCGAGCTGACGGCCGCTCCGGTGATCAGCTCGCCAAGGGTGCCGGTGGCCAGCGCTCTGCCCACCGCCAGGGCCTCCATCTCCCCCACCTCGGACAGCGGTGGGTCTGCCCACCCCTGCCACCTCTGATCGGCGTTCCAGACCGACTGGGCGTGACGGATCAGGGCCACGCGGTGCACGTACCAGAAGGGTAGTGGCCACCCGACCTGGGAGACTGTGGCCACGGCGGGGTATCTTGGGTGGTGGAGAAGGATGCTCGAACACGTGGTATCGGCCATAGCGCCCCACAGCGACCACGATCCCGCGGTAGCTGACGAGCCCCGCGGCGCTCCGGCGCGGGTGGTGTTGCGTCTGTTTGCTGCGGCCCGCCAGACAGCCGGGACCGGCAAGGCGGCGGTCGAGGGAGGGACCGTCTCGTCGGTCCTGGGGGCCGCGCGCCGCCGTTACGGCGAGGAGTTTGGCCTGGTTGTCGACGGCTCCAGGATCTGGCTCAACGGCGAGCCGGCGTGGGGCGCCGAGGAGCTTCGAGACGGAGACGAGGTAGCGGTGCTGCCACCGGTGTCCGGAGGAGCCTGTAGGTGACCAGCGCCCAGGTCCCCATAGTCGGTTTGGGCGTCCCGCGGAGGCAGAGGGACCCTCAGCTCGTCGTCACCCGACGCCGGGACACGGCGGTGGCTCCGACCCATCGTCGCGGGCGCGGAGCCGACCGCCTGCGCGGGGTTTCCCGGGGCGTTCCGGTCACGCGGAGCGCTGCCGCCCCGGCGGCGGCCCCGACGATCGCCGTTTCGGGGGCCGCCTCCCCGCCGCTGGTGCGCTTGGGCCTGCTTTGGGCAGCGCTCCTGACGGGAGCGCTGATCGCCGGCCCACTCGGCTCTGCGGTGCTGGTGGCGCCCGTGGCGATGGTGGCCACCATGTCGGCTGCCAGGGCCGCCCGAAGCGCCAGGGGACGCGAGCCGCTCTACCTCGCGTTGGCCGCCGGTGCGGTCCCCCTCGCCGCGATCGGCGGCCCGTATCTGGCTGCCCTGGCGGCGGTGGCGGCCGGCGCAGCGGGCGCCGCGGCGTCCTTCAGCGGGCACAGCCGCCTCAGCCCGGCCCGCGCGGTTGTGGTCGTCGTGGGGCCCGCGCTCGCAGCGGCCTCGGTCGTCGTCAGCCGGGTGCAGGGTCGCAACCTCGCGCTGTTCCTGGTCGCCGGGGTTTGCCTATACGACGCCGCCAACCACGTGATGGGTAGCGGGCGCGGCGGGGACGTGGTCGGGGTCCTGAGCGGATTGGTCACAGTCGGGGTGTTGGCGATGCTGGCCGCAGCCGTGCTGAGCCCGCCCCTCCCGGCGGTCGGCCCTTGGGTGCTCTGTGGCCTTGTGGCCGCGCTCGCACCCTGTGGGCCTGTCGTGTCGAGGCGGCTCTTCGGAGCGGCGAACCTCCCCGCCTGGGGACGCCTGGACTCGCTCATGCTCGCGGGGCCGGCCTGGGTCATCGGCGTGGTGGCGCTACACGCGCGCTGATCGCCGGGATGGCCGACGGGAGGCCGGTGTCGCCGGTAGCCTGACCGGACCATGAAGGAGCTACCCGATCCTTGGCGCGACCTCGGGGAGTTCATCCGCGAGCAGCGCTCGGGTGCACGACTCTCGCTGCGGCGGCTGTCGGACATGGCGGGCATCTCGAATCCCTACCTGAGCCAGATCGAGCGAGGTCTGCGACGACCCTCGGCTGAGATCCTCCAGCAGATCGCGCGGGCGCTGCGAATCTCCGCTGAGACCCTCTACGTGCGCGCCGGCATACTCGACGCGCGCACCCCGCAGGGCGACCTCACCGAGGCGATCGTTGCGGAGCCGACACTGACGGAGGACCAGAAGCAGACCCTTCTGCGGGTGTTCCTGTCGTTCCGCCGGGAGAACGAGCCGCCGCCCTCCGCCGAGGAAGCGCCCGTCCCGAGCGGGCCGGCGGCCCCCTCCGCTCCGGAGGCCTAGATGCCCTCCGGCTTGCGGGCCCTGGCGGTGCTGTCGATGCACACCTCGCCCCTGGCCCAACCAGGCTCGGGTGACGGCGGGGGCATGAACGTATATGTCCGCGAGCTCTCCTCCGCACTGGCGCGCCGGGGCGTGCGATGCGAGGTGTTCATACGAGCGGACGCGCCTGGGCTCTTGCCTGTCGTCGACGTGGAGCCGGGATTTCGGGTGCATCAGCTGCCCGCCGGGGCGTTGGCGCCGGTGCCGAAAGAGCGGTTGGCCGATCTCGTCCCCGCCTGGACCGAGGAGGTCGATGCCCGCCTACGGGCGCTCGACGACGCCGGAAGCCCCGTTGACGCGATACATGCCAATTACTGGCTGTCGGGTCAGGCGGGCCACGTTCTCAAGCACGAGCTCGACCTGCCATTGGTCTCCACCTTTCACACCCTCGACCGGGTGAAGGCCGAAGCCAGCGTCGAGGAGCTCTCCTTCGCCGAACCCGCAAAGCGCAGCGCCGCGGAGGCCGAGGTCGTCGGGTGCTCGGACGCGGTGATCGCCTCGTGCTCGGTGGAGGCAGACCAGCTCGTGACCCTCTACGGTGCGGACCGCGACCGGATCGAGGTCATAGCGCCCGGCGTCGACCACGCGTTCTTCGCCCCCGGGGACCAGCGCCAGGCTCGGCGCGCCATCGGCTTCCCCGCCGAAGACCCGATGCTGTTGTTCGTGGGACGAATCCAGCCGCTCAAGGGTCTCGCCACGGCGGTCGAGACGCTCGCCGCCCTCCGCAGCGGCGCCCACGGGGGCGCGGGCTCGTCAGCGCGCATCGCGTGGGCGACCCTGGTGGTCATCGGCGGCCCGAGCGGTCCCCACGGGGCCGAGGAGCTGGACGCCGTGCGTCGCCTCGTCGCACAGCTGGGTTTGACCGATGCCGTGCGGTTCGTGCCACCTCAGCGCCACGAGATGCTCTCGACGTTCTACCGGGCGGCAGATGTCTGCGTGGTGCCGAGCCGCTCGGAGTCCTTCGGCTTGGTGGCCCTCGAAGCAGCGGCCTGCGGCCTCCCCGTTGTAGCAGCCGCGGTCGGAGGTCTGACCACCATCGTCGAGCACGGCCGCACCGGTTTTTTGGTCGAGGGCCGGTCGCCCGACGACTACGCCAAGCGCATCGCCGAACTGCTCGGCGACGCAGTGCTCGCAGCCCGACTGGGCGATGCGGCGGCGCGCCGCGCCGGCGGCTACACCTGGTCGGAGGCGGCCCGCCGGCTCCAGGAGCGTTGCTCGCAGCTGGCCTCGAGGGAGCTGGTCGCGTGCCGGTAGAGCGGGCCAGCGCCGGCGAGCTCGCCGCGCTCCGTGGGCTCGTCTGCGACTGGGCCGATGACGCGCGAGCGACCAACCCGCTCGTGGCGGCGATCGACCGCGACCCGGAGCTGGACCGCTGGTACATCCGGATGCACGGCGAGGAGAAGGCTGCCATCACCGTCTGGTTGACGCTGCGAGAGCGCACCGTCCACTTCGAGAGCTACTTCATGCCGGCGCCGGAGGAGCGGGTGGAAGCCTGCTACGAGTACCTGCTGCGCGCCAACACCCGATTGTTCGCCTGGCGTTTCGCCATCGGTGGAGAAGACGCCGTCTACCTCGTCGGGCAGTTGCCCTTTGGCGCGGTGGACCGCGAGGAGCTGGACCGCGTCATCGGCTCGGCCTACGCCTACAGCGAGCAGTACTTCCCTTCGGCGATGAGCATCGGCTACGCCTCCAAGTACCGCCGCAAGTCCGCCTGAAGCGCCTCTCGCCCGCGGGGTGCCCTGCCGGTACGCCCAAACCGCCGAGGCAGCACCTGAGGAACCCTTGCCGCCGGGGTTGGGTACCGGTACGCTCGCCCTGCCGTCGACCCGAGAGGCAGCGGAGCTCGTTCGTTCGGGGAAGTGCGAACGGGCCTGACGCCACTCGGGTTGCGGCGCGCCATGACTGGCTAGCGCTCCCGGCGCGGTTGTGCCTATGGCGTCGGCCGTCCGCGGCGGGGGCCCATCAGCCGAGGAACCTTCGGGCCACACGCTCCCACAGCTCGGTAGACAACCGCAGCGACTCGACGTCCACGCGCTCGTCGTTGCCGTGGAACATCGAGGAGAACTGCTCGAGGGTCATGTCCCTGCTCATGAGCCCGAAGCCGTAGGTGGGGATGCCCTGCTCGCGAAAGAACCTGGCGTCGGTCGCCCCCGTGGTCATCGCAGGAACCAGGCGAGCTCCCGGGTGGAGGCTGCCCGCGACCTCCTCGAGCACGGGCCACAGCGGGGTGTCCGTCGAGGACTGGGTGGACCGACCCTCTAGGTAGAAGGTGATCTCGGCCTCCTCAGCCATCGGACCGAGGGCTTCGGTGAGCATGGCCCGCACGTCCTCGGTGGTTTGGCCCGGCAGCGTCCGGCAGTCCACCTCGATGTCGACCACATCCGGGATCACGTTGATCTTGGAGCCCCCCATGATGACGTTCGGGGAGAAGGTGGTATGGGTGCAGGCGTGCACCAACCTGGCAAGGCGCACGTCGGCCATCTCCTGGCAGGCGTCCCAGACCGCGTCGACGTCCGACAGCTCCGGTGCCAGTCCCAGGCCTTTGGCGTAGCGGCGCCAGATCTCGTTGACGTGGCTCACGGGGCGGTAGGCGTGGATGCGCCGAACCACTTCCGCTGCCTTGACCACAGCGTTGTCTGTCCGCAGAGGCCGCGACCCATGGCCTGGCGTGCCTCTGACCCGGATCCGGCAACCGGCCAAGCCCTTCTCGCAGGCGGTCAGGTTGAGCCTCAGACCCGATGGGGTCGCCGTCGGTATCCCGCCGGACTCGGTAATGGCGTAGTCCGCGCAGACGGCGTCGCGCTCATGGTCAACGAGCCACTCGGCTCCATGGTGACCGCCGCCCTCCTCGTCGGCCACCGCCAGGTAGATCAAGGTCCCTTTTGGCCGCCACCCGGAGCTGGCCAGGCGCCGTACGGCAACGGCCATCGTCGCGGTCAGGTTGAGCATGTCGACGGCTCCCCGACCCCACACCCAGCCGTCGACCAGCTCGCCCCCGAAGGGATCCTCGCTCCATCCCTCCGGGTTCACCGGCAC
>JBPCRR010000397.1:0-9315 GCA_050996645.1 Acidimicrobiales bacterium
CGTGTGGATCCAGCCGGCCGCCGGCGACGCCGGCAATGCATTGGGGGCCGCACTATGGGTCTGGCACGGGCACCTCGGCAGGCCGCGCTCGTTCGAAATGGCCCATCCCTTCTTCGGCGAGGGCTGGGGCGACGCCGACTACGCCAGGGCCTTTCGCCGCGCGGGCCAGGCCTTTCGCCAGGTGGGTGACCCAGCGAGGGAGGCGGCGCAAAGGCTGAGCGAGGGCAAGGTGATCGGTTGGTTCCAGGGTCGCGCAGAAGCCGGACCCCGGGCCCTCGGTGCGCGCTCGATCCTGGCCGACCCCCGACGCGCCGAGATGCGCGACGTCGTCAACCAACGGGTCAAGCGTCGCGAATGGTTCAGGCCCTTCGCCCCGAGCGTGCTGCACGAGCGGGGCTCGGAGATCTTCGAGGGATATGTCTACAACCCGTTCATGTTGCTGGTCCTTCCGATCAAGCCCCAGATGCAGAGCGTGATCCCAGCGGTGACCCACGTTGACGGGACCGGTCGTATGCAGAGCGTGACGGCGGAGTTCAATCCCGCATACCGCGAGCTGATCACTCGCTTCGATGAGATCACCGGCGTACCGGTCGTGCTCAACACGAGCTTCAACCTGCGCGGTGAGCCCATGGTCCACCGGCCCGTCGAGGCCGTCAGGGACTATCTTCGCTCCGACATGGACTCGCTGTTCCTCGGCTCCTTCGTGGCCGACAAGTCCTGAAGGCCGACAAGTCCTGAAGGGAGTCTCAGACATGGAAGCCGACCTTGTCATTCGCAACGGTCTCGTGGTCGACGGGACCGGCAGTGCCCCTGAGGTGGCAGATGTGGTGGTGCAGGGGGAGCGGGTCGTGGAGGTCGGACGCGGCGCTGATGCACGCGGTCGGCGGGAGATCGACGCCGAAGGGATGGTCGTGACCCCGGGATTCGTCAACGTCCACACCCCCCTCGACGCGCAGCTGGCGTGGGATCCGGCCGCCAGCTCCAGCTGCTATCACGGCATCACCACCGTCGTCATCGGCAACTGCGGGGTCACCTTCGCTCCCGTCGGGCCCGGCCAACGGGAGTTCCTGGCTGAGATGATGGAGTCGGTCGAGGACATACCCCGCGGCGCCATCCTCGAGGGCTTGTCGTGGGATTGGACGTCGTACGGTGACTACCTGTGCTGGTTGGACGAGCTTCCCAAAGGGCCCAACGTCGGAGGCATGGTCGGTCACTGCGCGGTGCGCGTGGCGGCGATGGGGGAGCGCGCGTTGGACCAGGCGGTCGCCTCCGAGGACGACCTCGAAGTCATGTGCCAGATGGTGAACGAAGCGATGGATGCCGGCGCGCTCGGGTTCTCCACCTCCCGCACAACGCTCCACCGGGTCCCCGGCGGGCGCAACGTCCCCAGCACCTGGGCTGAAGCGGAGGAGTTGCTGGCGATCGGCGACGTGCTGGGGCGGGCGGGACGCGGCGTGTTCGAGGGCGCCATGCGCCTTGGCGAGCGCGACGGGGACGATCTCGCAAAGACCCGGGCGGAGCTGTCGTGGATGGGGGAGATGTCGCGACGCAGCGGGCGCCCGGTCTCGTTTGGCTTGACTCAGTCCGACCGCCGCCCCAGCCTGTGGTCCGACGTGCTTGCGATGTGCAAGGAGCAAAATGCCCGTGGGGCGACACTTCGGCCTCAGACCACCGCACGGGCGGTCGGGGTGCTATTTGGGCTGCACAACCGCACCCCCTTCGCCTACGGGTCGGCGCTTTGGAAAGACCTCCAGGAGCTGCCGCTGCAGATGCGCCTGGAGGCACTGCGCAACCCTGAGCAGCGGGGAGCCCTGGTGCGGGAGGCGAACGCCTCACCACCGCCGATCCCGCCCGAGCTGCTGTGGATTCTGCCGCCGGGAGACGCCCGCTACGACCTGGCGCCCGAGGACACGCTGGCCGCGCGCGCGTCGAGGGAGGGTGTGAGCGCCGTAGAGGCGTTCATCGACCACGCCCTGGAGACCGACGGCAAGGGCCTCCTCAACTTCCCGTTCCTAAACCAGCGCCTCGACGACGTGGAAGCCATGCTCGACGACCCCCTGGTCCCCTTGAGGTTGGCGGACGCCGGCACCCACGTCGGTCAGATCATGGACTCCAGCCAACCGACCTTCTTCCTCACCTATTGGGTCCGCGAACGCGAACGGTGGCCGCTCGAGGAGGCGGTACGCCGGCTCACCTCTGATACAGCAGACCTCTTCGGCATCACCGGCAGGGGCCGCCTCGTGCCGGGCGCCTTCGCCGACCTCAACGTGATCGATTGGGGCGCCCTGCGGCTCCCCCAACCCGAGTTCGTCCACTACTTCCCCTGCGGGGCTGGACGCTATGTCCAGCGAGCCAGCGGCTACCGGCACACCTTCGTCAACGGCGTAGAGTTCATGACAGATGGCGAACCGACGGGCCACCTCGCCGGGGTCACACTGCGCCCTGGCGGATGACTGGCGCGTCCCAACGCTTCGTCTGCCGGTGGCCGGGATCCGTCGATGCTCTTTCGTCGGGTGCCGGCGGGACCGGCGCCGGCGCTGCCGGGCCGACGTATCGTGCCGATGGCCGGATGATGTGGCGATCACCAGCTTGCTCGGCGATGTTGGCACACCAGCCCATCACTCGGCTCACCGTGAACGTCGGCGTGAACAGCTCGGCCGGCAGACCGCAGCGTGCCATGACGACGCCGGCGTAGTACTCGACGTTGGCCTTGAGGGGCCGATCGGGCTTCATCCCTGCCAGCGTGGAGGTGATGATCCGCTCGACGTCTACCGCCGGGTTGACCACGTCGCCCCCGAGCCCCTGGGCCACCTGGCGTAGCATCACGTTGCGTGGGTCGTCGGTTCGATACACAGGGTGACCGAACCCCATGATCCTGTCCCCGCGTTCGACGGCATCGCGCACCCACTGCTGCGCCCGTTCGGGCGCCCCAATCGCCTCCAGCATCTCGAGGGCGCGGCTCGGCGCGCCACCGTGGAGTGGGCCCGACAGCGCGCCCATGGCGCCCGTCACTGCGGCACCTGCATCAGCTCCGGTCGATGCGATCACCCGTGCGGTGAAGGTGGAGGCGTTGAAGCCGTGATCGACGGTCAGTATCAAGTACTGCTCGAGAGCCCTGACGCTCACCGGATCCGGTTCGGAGCCGTTCAGCATGTACAGGTAGTTGGCGACGTGTCCAAGGCTGGCGTCGGGTTCTACCGGCGCCAAACCGAGGCGACTTCGCTGGAGGGTCGCGACCAGTGTGGGCGTCACAGCAGCGAGGCGCAGGAGATCCCGACGCAGACGTCTGTGGTCGAGACCCCAGACAGGCTGCATACCGTCGGCGCAGGCGAGCGAGGACAGGCCGGTTCGCAGCGTGGCGAGGTCCGCTCCACCGCCAGCTGCCACTGATAGGCCGCCGAGCAGCTCGGCGAATTCCGGAGGCAGGGCCCGCAGCGGTCGGACCTCGGCCGCGAACACCTCCTGCTCCTCGGCCGTGGTGGGCAGCTCCCCGTCCTGCATCAACCGCCACACGTCATCGAGGGAACGCGCCACGGCCAGCTCTGTGGCTGCGTACTCCCGGTAGTGGTAGAAGCCCTCGTCTCCTCGCACGTCGCCCACCTCGGTATCGGTGACGATCAAGCCCTTCAAGCCCGGTGCTGCGACCGTCGGTGGCTGGTTTCCTTCTGCTTCTCGATCGAGGAGGCTCATGCGGCCTATATTGATCGCAATGGTTTGTCCAATCAAGATTGATCAATGATCAACAATGCGGAGCGCCGACTGCGCCTGACCACGGCGGAGGTGGCGAAGCGCCTTGGCGTCAAGCGCCAGAGCGTCTACGCCTACGTGAGCCGAGGTCTGTTGTCGCCAGAGCGCGACAGGAGGGGCAGCACCTTCGATGCGGCCCAGGTGGAACGGCTTGCCGCCACGTCGAGACGTGCAGCGGCTGCCGGGCGGGTCGGGCGCGGTGGGCCAACCTTGGGCTTCGTCACCGGGATCACGCTGATCGAAGACGGCCGGCTCTTCTACCGAGGCGAGGATGCAGTTGCGTCGAGCGTCGAGCGGTCGTTCGAGGAGGTGGCCGGGTGGTTGTGGACAGCCTCGTGGCCCTCGACTAGCGGGGATTCCTCCTGGAACGGCGGCTCCCCGGAAAGCCTCCGCCTGGCGAAATTTGCTGCTTCGGTCCTGCCGGACCCGACGATGCCGGCAGACCGGTTCAAGGTGGTGGTGGCGGCTGCGGCGACCGTCGACCCGTGGCGGCACCACCTTGGCCCCGACAGCGTCATTTCAACCGCCAAGACGATCATCTCAACCATGGTGGACTCACTGCCCGTCACAGGCCGCAACGCCCGCCGGATCCAGGCCGGTGGCGGCATCGCCGCCCGCTTGTGGCCGCGACTGACAGCGCTCGTGGCGACGCCCGCGCGGGTCGACATGCTCGATTCGGCCTTGGCTTTGGTGGCTGACCATGAGTTGGCAGCATCGACACTGGCGGCCCGTGTGGCGGCCGCCTTCGGGGCTGATCCCTACGCGGTGGTGTCAACGGGGCTCGGAGCCGCTGCTGGCGCGCTTCACGGGGCCAACTCGGCCGAGGTCGTGGCTTTGCTCGACGACGCGCTACGGGTGGGTCCCGGCGAGGCGATGGCGCAACGGTTGCGCCGTGGAGGCGTGGTCGCCGGTTTCGGGCAGGTCCTCTACCCCGACGGCGATCCTCGGGGCAGAGAGCTGGTTCGCCGGGTTTCGGAGCTAGACCTCCCGCTGCGACGCCGCGCAGCGATCGACGCCGTGTTGGGACTAGCCCACGAGCGGGGGCTTCCTCCTCCGAGCGTGGACTTCGGCTTGGCGGCTCTAGTGTTCGGTCAGTCGATGATCCCCGGTGCCGGGGAGGCCATCTTCACCCTGGGTAGGACCGCGGGTTGGATCGCTCACGCCATGGAGGAGTACGCCAGCCGGACCGACTTCCGGGTGCGAGCTAGCTATGTCGGGCCCCGCTGACGGGGTGGCGCCTTGGCGCGCGTCGTTGGCGGTCTGGCCGGACAGTGGATCGCGCCGCCCAGGCAGTGGATCGCGGACCAACTCGTCGCCGGGGCGCGCCCTGCCCCGAGATGTCAGGAGCGCCACCGCGCCCGTGAAGACCAAGATGCTGACCCAGTCGTTGAGCCGCAGGCCGAGGATGTGGTGGGCCTCGTCGACGCGGAGGTACTCGGTCCAAAACCGGCCGAACGTGTACAGAGCCGCATACAGGGCGATTAGGTAGCCCCGCCGGATCGCAAACCGCTCGGCCGCCCACCACAGGACCCCGATCAGGGCGAGGTCCCAGAGCGACTCGTAGAGGAAGGTCGGTTGGTAGGTGGCCTGCCCGAGGTACTGCAGCGGCCGGTGGGCGGGATCGATCCTCACCGCCCAGGGGAGGCCGCTCGGGCGGCCGAACAGCTCCTGGTTGAAGTAGTTGCCCCACCGGCCGACGGCTTGGCCTATGGGGAAGGCGAAGGCGGCGCAGTCGAGCAGGGGGCGAAACGGCAGCCCCATGCGCTTGGCGCCGATCAGCCCGGTGAGAACCCCACCCACGACTGCGCCCCATATACCAAGGCCACCTCGCCAGATCTCGAAGATCCGCACCCAGTGCCCACCGGTGTCGGCCTGGTAGCTGGTGACCACGCTGTAGAGGCGAGCTCCCACCAAGCCGCCAGGGACGCCCCACACCGCGAGTGCTGACATGGTGCCGGGCTTGCCCCCCACCCGGTCCCAGCGACGCTGTGCGAGCCACACCGCTGCCGCGATCCCGCCGGCGATGAGCAGACCATAAACGTGGAGCCGGAACGCTCCGAGGCTCAGCCCGCTCGAGCGCGGGCTCGGAAGATACGAGAGGACCTCGCTCGGCAGGACGACCACGGTGGCCCCAGCGTAGGGGCCGATGTGCTGATTGAGCACGGCCACCGCGGGTACGTTCGTACCTCCATGCGCGCTGCCACCTACCGGCTCCAGCTCCACGCCGGCTTCACATTCGACGATGCGGCGGCGATAGCCGGGTACCTGGGCCTCCTCGGGGTGAGCCACCTCTACCTCTCGCCAGTGCTCCAGGCAACCCCAGGCAGCGCGCACGGCTACGACGTGGTGGACCCCACTAGGGTCAGCGATCAGCTCGGGGGGGCCGAAGGACATCGCCGGCTGCACGACGCCCGCCGGCGCGAGGGGCTGTCGGAGTTGGTTGACGTGGTGCCCAACCACATGGCTATCGGAGTTCCCGAAAACGCATGGTGGTGGGATGTGCTGGAGGATGGTCAGGCGAGCCGGTATGCCGCGTACTTCGACGTCGAGTGGGACCCGCCCGAGTCCAAGCTTCGCAACGTGGTCTTGCTGCCGATCCTCGGCGACCACTACGGCCGTGAGCTCGAAAACGGGCGCCTCGCGCTCGAGCGCCGCGGCGCCAACTTCGTTGTGAGGTACTTCGAACACGTGGTCCCCCTGGCCCCCCGCAGCCTCGATTCGCTTCTGTTGGGCGCCGCAAGGTCACTGACGAGGGAGGACTGCTCCGAAGGGGAACGGGACGCGGGGGAGGACCTGGCCGAGCTCGCCACCGGCTTCGGGCGGCTTCCTCATGCCACGGCTACCGATCCGACGAGCATGGAGCGTCGGGCGACCGAGAAGGAGACGCTGCGCCAACGCCTGGCCACGCTGTGCGGCGAGCACCCCGCCGTCGGCGCGGCCATCGACGCGGAGCTTGCCGCGCTTCAGGCTGATGTCGACGCGCTCGACGCGCTGCTGGACCGCCAGAACTACCGGCTGGCGTGGTGGCGTACCGCAGCCGAGGAGTTGGGCTACCGCCGCTTCTTCGACATCAACGACCTGATCGGCCTGCGGGTGGAGGACCCCGTCGTGTTCGCAGCCACCCACCAGGTGGTGCTCGAGTGGCTGGACCGCCACGTGATCGACGGAGTGAGGATCGACCACGTCGACGGGCTGCGGGACCCGGCTGGCTACCTCGAACGTCTCGCCGCAGCGGCGCCGGACGCGTGGATCCTGGTCGAGAAGATCCTCGAGGGGGAGGAGAACATCCCCCGCGAGTGGCCGGTCGCCGGCACAACCGGTTACGAGTGGCTCAACCTGGTCGGGGACCTGTTGATCCACCCGGGCGGATGGGAGGACCTGGTGGGTTGCTACCGCCAGTTCACCGGTCGGAGCGAGCGTGGGGACGAGGTCGTGCGGGGGGCGAAGGAAGCCGTGCTCGAAGGAGGGCTCTCGGCGGACCTCACGCGCTTGGTGGACCGGCTTAGCGCGGTCTGCGAGAGGCATCGCCGCTACCGCGACTTCACCCGCCGCGACCTGCGGGACTGCCTGCGGGCCGTGGCGGTCTGCTTCGGCGTTTACCGGACCTACCTGCGCCAAGGGCAGCCGCCGTCGCCAGAGGACGTCGCCACCATCGACGCCGCTGTGCGCCAGGCCGGCGTCTCACACCCCGAGTTGGACACCGACCTGCTCCAGTTCCTACGGGAGCTGCTCCTCGGGCGCATCGCAGGAAGCGACGCCCTCGAGGTCGCGATCAGGTTCCAGCAGCTGACAGGTCCGGTCATGGCGAAGGCGGTCGAGGACACCGCCTTCTACAGGTACCTGCCGCTCAGCTCGCGCAACGAGGTAGGCGGAGAGCCGGGTCACTCCCCCTGCGGCTTGGAGGAGTTTCACGGCCGCGCCGCGCACAATCACGAGCGTCACCCCGACGGGCTCCTTGCACTGTCTAGCCACGACACCAAGCGAAGCGAGGACGTGCGGGCCCGCCTCGCGGTCCTGGCGGAGATCCCCGCCGATTGGGGCTCGGCGGTTCGCCGGTGGCGCTCACTCCACCGAAGCGCGCGCCAGGTAGCGTTACCCGACGCGAATACCGAGTGGCTCTTCTACCAGAGCTTGGTCGGCGCGTGGCCCATCGACGTAGAGCGCCTCGGCGACTACCTGCGCAAGGCGGCCCGTGAGGCCGAGGAGCACACCTCGTGGACCGACCCTGATCCGGTGTTCGAAGAATCCCTCCACTACTTCGTGGGCGAGGCGTTGGGCGACGAGGAGTTCATGGATGACGTGGGGAGCTTCGTCGCCGGGCTCCGCCGCCCGGGTTGGTCCAACTCACTGTCCCAGAAGCTCCTGACCCTCACAGCGCCGGGCGTCGGCGACCTATATCAAGGCAGCGAGTGCTGGGACCTCTCGCTCGTGGACCCCGACAATCGTCGAGCGGTCGACTATGCCCGGCGCGCTGCGGGACTGGAGAAGCTTTTGTCGTCAGGCGGCTCCCTCGCGCTCCAAGCGTGGGGCGACGGGGACGACGAAGGGCTATCCAAGCTGCTGGTAGTCCAGCGAGCCCTCGGCCTCCGGCGTCTCGAGCCGGGGTGGTTTGCCGGCGGCGCCGATGGAACGTACCGGCCGATGGAGGCACGCGGCCCGGCCGCAGCGCACGCGGTGGCGTTCTGCAGGGGACCGATCGCTCGCGAGGGGGGCGAGCGATCGGGCGGAGCGCTGAGCGTGGCGACGCGCCTGCCTGTCACCCTGGCGAAGGCCGGCGGATGGCGTGACACCCGCTTGGACCTGCCGGCGGGGGAGTGGACCGACCACCTGAGCGGCAGGAGCTACGAGGGGACCGTGGAACTGGGCGCGCTCCTCGAGGCGCTGCCGCTTGCGTTGCTGGCCACCGTCGGGCCCGTCGGCGAGTAGAGGGAACGGCACTTTGAGCACGCAGCTGAGCGTCTGGGCGCCCGGTCGCGCGACGGTGGAGGTGGACTTCGGCGCCCGCTGCCTGGCGATGACGCCCAGCGACGACGGCTGGTGGCGCGCCGATCCGACCGAGGTCGGCGCGTTGCGCGCCGGCACCCGTTACCAGTTCCGCCTGGACGGCGGCCCTCCGCTGGCGGACCCTCGCTCGCCTTGGCAGCCCGATGGGATCGAAGGTCCGTCGGCGACGGTGGACCACGAGGCGTTCGTGTGGCACGACCGCGGGTGGCGGGGAAGGCCGCTGGCCGCGGCGGTGATCTACGAGCTTCACGTGGGGACCTTCAGTCCCGAGGCGACCTTCGCCGGGGTGGCGGAGCGGCTGGAGCACCTGGTGGACCTTGGGGTGGACGCCATCGAGCTGCTGCCGGTGGCGGAGTTCAGCGGAGATCGGGGTTGGGGCTACGACGGCGCGCTCCTCTGGGCGCCCCATCACTCTTACGGGGGCCCCGACGAGCTGAAGCGCTTGGTCGACGCCGCGCATCGGCGGGGACTGTCGGTGGTCCTCGATGTCGTGTACAACCATCTCGGTCCCGTCGGCAACCGCCTGGCGGAGTACGGGCCGTACTTCACCGACCGGTACAAGAC
>JBPCRR010000006.1:0-3832 GCA_050996645.1 Acidimicrobiales bacterium
GGACTGGGAACCCCGTGACGACGGCGGGGAGGTGGCAACCGTCAGGGCTTGGAGCAGGGCCGACTGGGGCGACGAGGGCGAGACCATGGCGTGGTGCTGCACCGAGGGTGACCTCGCGTATGCCGGCTCGGAGCCGGTTGTCGACTCCCTCGCCGAGGAACTGCGGGCCATCGCGGGCCCGACGGTCTACGAAGAGCTCCGCCGGCGGCTGACCGCGCCCGCAACCGGTTGAACAGGCTCGCCACCGCGCCCAGCGCTCACCCAGGACGGCGTGGCGCTCAAGACCCTGGCGAGCCGGTAGCGCAACGGAGGAAGTCGTCGAGGATGGGAACCGCCTCCTCGGGAACCGACACCTGTAGCGACACCCCCTCGGCCGCGATGTCGAGCCAGAAGTCGAAGAAACCACAGCAGGCCTTCTCACGCTGCGCGAGCGCCACCAGAGCGTCAACCCCCCGAAGATCGGGATAGAGGCTGGCCCGCAGCTCCGTATCCGAGACACGCTCGACGCCGCCGACCGAGCTCGCGAACAACTCGCTCCACTCCCCGAGCTGCGCCTTCGCCGCTGAGGCTTCGAGTTGGCAGGCGATCGGGATCGTCCCTCGGTGGGCAGTACGTCTCACCTTCGGCAGATTACCGCCCCAGCCCTGGGAGACTACGGGGTCGTTGCCGGCCGGACGGCCCCAGCGCCGCCCGAACGATCACTCGCCTCGCACATCAATGGCTTCTGCTGTGAGTGTCTTCGCCGTCGGACCCCCGAGTCCTCCTGTGGCGCGTTACCGTGCGGGCGGTGGGGGACGACGAAGCAATGCGGGCCGCGCTCGATCAGGCCCGGGCCGCCGGACTGCGCGGCGAGGTGCCGGTCGGCGCGGTGGTGGTGCACGAGGGCCGGATGATCTCGGCCGCGGGCAACGGGCGGGAGGCCACCGGCGATCCGACAGCACACGCCGAGATCCTCGCTTTGCGCCAAGCAGCGGCTGCCCTCGGGACCTGGAGGTTGACCGGAACGACCGTCTTCTCCACGCTCGAACCATGCCCGATGTGCGCAGGGGCGCTGGTCGCCGCCAGGGTGAGCCGGCTGGTGTTCGGCGCCGACGATCCCAAAGCGGGAGCGTGTGGCTCGCTGTACAACCTGTGTGTCGACCCTCGCCTCAACCACGAGCTCGAGGTCAGCGCCGGCGTCGGCGGTGTGGAGGCGGCGGACATGCTGAGCGAATGGTTCGCCGAGCGTCGCCGCCCTCCAGGCTCACAGCTCTAGCCGGCGGCGGCCGTACTCTCGCCGCATGACACCGCCCACGCCCGCCCGGCCCAAGCGAACCGGCGAGGATCGCCTGCTTTCGCTGCCCAACGTGGTCACCTCCGCGCGGCTGGTTCTCATCCCGGTGTTCGTGTGGCTGCTCGCCCAGCCGCATCGCCGCCACTGGTTCGCCGCCGCCGTGCTCCTTGCGGCGCTCGGGTCCACCGACTGGCTCGACGGGCAGCTCGCCCGCCGGCTCGATCAGGTAACGAACCTCGGCAAGATCCTCGACCCGACCGCCGACCGCGCGTTGCTCGCCGTCGCGACGGTGGGGATCTTGGTGGTCGGCGCGGTGCCGGTACCCATCGCGGTTATCGCCTTGGCGCGCGAGGGGCTGGTCGCCGTGGCAGCGGTCGGTCTGGCCGTGGCCGGCGCCCGACGGATCGACGTGACACTGGTCGGCAAGGCCGGAACCTTCGGGCTCATGTGCGCGCTCCCGTTGTTCCTCGCCGGTCATTCACCGATCGGGTGGCACCACCTTGCGCTGGTGCTCGCTTGGGTAACCGCGCTGGCCGGCCTGGTACTCGGTTGGATCTCACTCGTGCTCTACATCCCACTCGCACGCGCGGCGCTCGCCGCCGGGAAGGGCCCGAAGGGCCCGACATCCTGATGGCTACGGCATCTTGACAGCTACGGAAGGGCGAGGATCTTGCAGTCCGCCTCGGGCCGGCTCAGCCGCTCGAATGCCGCTGGAATCTCGTCGAGACCGACGGTGGAGGTCACCATCGGGCTGACGTCGATCACCCCCTCGGCGATCGAACGCAGGGAGCCCGCGAACTCTTCCGGGTCGTAGCCGAGGACGAACTGGACGTTGAGCTCCTTGGCTATGCCGAAGAACGGGTTGACGTGGTCGGTCTGCATGCACACTCCGACCACCACGATCCGAGCCTTCGGGGGGGCCGATCTGAACAACTCGTCCAGGATGCCCGGTACGCCCACCGCTTCGAAGACGACAAGTTGGCGACCGCCGGCCGGCTCGGTGCATGCGTCCCACGGGTCTTCGACCGCGGGGTCGACGACTCTGTGCGCACCCATGGCGGAGCCGAGCTGGCGGCGCGCCGGGGAGAAGTCGGAGGCGATCACCGGCTCGACGCCCCGGTGACGCAGAGCAGCCGTCACAGCGAGGCCGACCGGACCACATCCGACCACTAGGGCTGCTTCGCCGGCGCTGATCCCGGACCGGTTGACCGCGTGCACACCGACGGCGAGGGGCTCGGTGAGCGCGGCGAGAGACGCCTCCAGACCGTTGGGCACCGTCTGCAACAGGGGAGCCGACAGGAGCATCCGCTCGCTGTAGCCGGCGGGGAAGTCGTTGCTGTACGCGAGGTCCTGGATCCCGGTCATGGTCAGCATCACCGGCACCGACGTGACCAGCGTGCCCGGAGCCGGCGCCTCGGTCCCGGGGCCGACTTCGAGGACCTCGGCTGCGAACTCGTGGCCCATGAACACGTCGCGGGCGAGCTCGGTGCGGGGTCTGACCATCTCCGGGAGTCCTTTCATCACCTTGAACAGCTCGAGCATCGTCCCGCCGTGCTTGGCGAAGTGCAGGTCGGACCCGCAGATGCCGCACGCTTTGACCTGGACCAGCACCTGGCCGAGCTCGGGCACCGGCTCGGGCACGTCGTCGCGCACGATCATCCGGCCCTCACGCAGAACCGCCGCCCTCATCGCTCCGACCCCGCTTTCTCCACGACCGGACCAGCGTTGTCCTGAGGCTGACCGGCCTTCTCCTCGACATGAGACGTGATCGCGTTGAGGATCGCCTGTCCCGCGCGGCCGAAGAGCTCGCCTCGCTTGGAAGTGGCCCACTCGTGCGAGGCCTGCGGCGCCGCGAGCTTCCCCTTGAAATGGGGGATCACCTCCCTCGCGAACAGCCGGTAGCAGCGCATGGTCGCCTCGGCGTCCGCCCAGTCGTGACCGAGCATCAAGAAGGTGCCGAACCCACCCGACTGCTCCACCAGGCCCTCGATGTAGTCGATGGCGTCCTGGGGCGTGCCGATCACGACGTTGCCCGAGTCGGCGTAGCGCTCGACGTACTCGCGCGGCGAAGAGGGCTCGGAACCGACGTTGTTGGCGAGGGGGACGAACCCGGCGCCCCCGCCGAAGTAGTTGGCGAAGTCCTCCAGGCCGTGGGTGCAGTCGTCGATCGCCTGGTCCCGGGTTTCGGCTATGTGCATGGTGCCGAGCACGCGCCACGACTCTCGCGCCGGTGGCTCGTGGCCGGTGGCCGCCGCCTGCTCCTCCACCACGCCCCACGCCTTGCCGATCGCGGCGAAGCCGTCCAACACTTGCATCGACAGTGACAGGAGGGATGCGCCGTACTTGCCAGCGAGGCGGGGACCCGAGGGCGAGACCATCGCGGCTACCGCCACCTCGAGGTGTGGCCACGTGTAGGGCCTCATCTGCAGGCGCGCCTCGCGCATGGTGAACCAGTCCGTCTCACGGCTCACCGGTTCGTCGGTTCGCAGTAACGCCAGGATCGCCTCGAGGGACTCCTCCATGCGCCGGCGCTGGTCGACAGGGTCGATCCCCATCACG
>JBPCRR010000101.1:0-8708 GCA_050996645.1 Acidimicrobiales bacterium
ATACTAGGTGAAGGGCCCCGCCAGGACCCTCACGCAGTTCTGGCGGCTGGCTCTCGCCGGCCCCCGCTGCCGCCACTTCGCGCGCTCCCCCCATTACCATCGTCGGCGAGCACAGCGTGGGTGGGGACCGACGGTGGCGCTTGCCTGACGCCACCGTTGGCCTGCTTTCCACACCCACGTCGCCTCACCCGTTCGCCAAATTGTGCCTGTGACCGACCCCCGCTCCTCCCGCCCGCCGCCCCGGTCCACCCGGCGTTCCGTGCCGGCCCATCGGGCGCGGGGGGCCGCGCCCCTGGACGGGCCGCGACGCTGGCCCCGCCGCACGCTCATCGTCGTCAATGTCCTTGTTGCGCTGGCTCTCCTCGGCGCCGGCGGCGCCTACGCCTACGTGACCTACCAGTTCGACCAGATCCGCCAGCTCACGCTGGGCGCGCTCGTCAAGCCCGGGGCCTCCCCGTCGGGCGCCCCGTTCACGATGCTGGTGGTCGGAAGCGACTCGCGCGCCCTGGCGGCCAACCCCGACAACGCCCAGTTCGGGACCAAGGCCCAGACGGCGGGGCAGCGCTCCGACACCACGATGCTCGTTCGGGTGGTACCCGCGACCCGTCAGCTGACCATCCTGTCGGTGCCCCGGGACCTCTGGGTCCCCATTGCGGGGATGGGCACCCAGAGGATCAACGCGGCGTTCGACAAGGGGCCAGACCTGCTCATATCGACCATCCAGGCTCAGCTCGGCATCCCCGTCAACCACTACGTCGAGGTCAACTTCGACAGCTTCCGCCAGATCACCGACGCGGTTGGAGGGGTGAAGTTCTACTTCCCCACCCCGGCCAAGGACAACTACTCCCTGCTCAACGTGCGTCAGCCCGGCTGCGTCAACCTCACCGGTGACCAGGCCCTCGGCTTCGTCCGCTCCCGCCACTACGAGTACTACCAGAACGGCCAGTGGCACTTCGAGCCCGAGAGCGACTTGGCCCGCATCCAGCGCCAGCAGGCGTTCGTCAAGAAGATGATCGCCAAGGCCCAGACCGAGTACACCAACCCGGTTGCGATCAACGGGATCATCGGCGGCATCACGTCCAATCTGACCGTTGACAGCGGCTTCGGCAGGAACCTGATGCTCTCGCTGGCCAAGGACTTCCGCAGCCTCAGCCCGACCGGCATCGCCACCGAGACGCTCCCGACGTTCAACAAGTTGATCGGTGGAGCCCAGGTGCTCGGCGTGCAGGAGCCGCAGGCACAACAGATGATCGACGCCTTCAACGCGACCGGAACGACCCCGCGGCCCACCGCCACGACGACGCCGACCAACACGTCCGCCCTTCCTCGGGTCGCTCCGTCCTCGGTGTCGATCGAGGTCGTCAACGGCAGCGGCGTCGCCGGCCAGGCGGCCCAGGCGGTCAAGGACCTCGCTGCGGCCGGCTATCGCGCCGGCGTCAACGCGACCACCCGCGCCTACGTGACCGGCACCGAGATCCGCTACGCCCCCGACGCCCTCGGCGCCGCCACACAGCTGCAAGCCCAGGTGGGCGGCGGTGCCACCCTGGTGCCCGACCCCTCGCTCGCCCCGACCGCCTACAACCTCGAGCTGATAACCGGCAAGTCCTACACCGGCGTGGGTGGCGCCGGCGTGGGTGGCGCCACCTCGAGCGCCGGCGGCTCGAGCGCTTCGGCGGTGAGCCCCTCCACGGCCCGGGGCACCACAACCACCCTGGCGCCCGCGGGGACGCCGGCGACACCCGCACCGTATGTCCTGCCGGGGACACCCACCGGCCAGCTCCCGCCGCCCGACTGCTGAACCCCACCACGGGTAGCTGAGGAGAAGATCCCGGTATCGGGGGCTTGTAGGCTGCCGCTTCCAGAAAGGAGCCGCCACGCCCGCGCCCCGCTCGGCAAGGGAAGTTCGACAGTCGGCGGACAGGGTGGCTCGCCGCGCTGGGCGGCGCCTCGAGACCACCTTCGGCGGGCCGGCGCGGACCCGGGTGATAGTCGTCCTCGCCTGCGTGCTGGCGCTGAGCAGCGCCGACACCGCAACGGTCGGGGCTTCGGCAACCCAGCTTCGCGCTGCGCTGCACATTTCCAACACCGACATCGGGCTGTTGGTCGCGGTGACGGCCGTGGTTGCGTCGGCGGCCAGCTTTCCGTTCGGGATACTCGTCGACAGGTTCAAGCGCACCCGCCTGCTCGGCTCGTCCATCGTCTTGTGGGGCGCGGCGATGCTTTGGAGCGCCACGGCGGGCTCGTTCGGAAGGCTGCTCTTGGCGTGCCTCTTCCTCGGCATCGTGACCGCGGTGGCGGGTCCCGTCGTGGCGTCGCTGGTCGGTGACTACTTCCCGAGCGGCGAGAGAGGCCGCGTCTACGGCTGGATCCTGACCGGTGAGCTGATGGGCGCAGGGGTCGGTTTCGCCGTCACCGGCGACCTCGCAGCATTGTCGTGGAGGGCCGCCTTCGTGGTCCTCGCGATCCCGACGTTCGTGCTGGCGCGATTCGCCTGGAAGCTTCCCGAGCCGCTGCGTGGAGGGGGGAGACCGCTTCTGCGGGAGGACACCGCGGCTGCGCGAGCCCCAAACATGAGCGTCGCCGAGGAGCTGAAAGACCGGCCGACCCCACTCGGCGGTCCCCTAGACGAGGAGCTCGTCGTCAGCCATAAGGAGACCGATGCCCAACGGCTTGCCCGCGAGCGCGGCGTGGAGTACGACCGCGAGATGGTCGAGGGCCACGACCTGGCAAATCTCGGAGTGGTCGAGGCCGTTCGCTACATCCTGCGCATACCCACCAACGTCACCTTGGTGATCGCCTCCGCTTGCGGCTACTTCTACCTCGCCGGCGTGCAGACCTTCGGGGCCGAGTTCGTCAAGCAGCAGTACAACGTCAACCAGGCGCTGGCAAACCTGTTGCTGTTGGTCCTCGGCGGCGGCGCTGTCGTGGGGGTTCTCGTGGCGGGACACCTCAGCGACAGCCTGCTGCGGCGCGGAGTCCTCAACGGCCGCATCCTGCTCACGGGCGTCGCCGCCCTAGTGACCGCAGCGCTGTTCATTCCGGCGCTCACCACGAGGGGCGCAGTGACCGCCCTGCCCTACCTGACGATGGCCGCTCTGTTCCTCTCGGCACAGAACCCTCCCCTCGACGCCGCGAGGCTCGACATAGTCCCCGCCCAGCTGTGGGGACGCGCGGAGGGCGTCCGCACGACCCTGCGCGCCGGCGCCCAGGCCCTCGCGCCCGTCACGTTTGGCGCCGTCGCAGACCATGTCTTTGGAGGAGGGCGCCACGGCCTGCAGCTGACCTTCCTGGTCATGCTCATACCGCTCACGGCCAACGGCGTGATCCTGCTCAGGGCGCTTCGCACCTACCCGAAAGACGTGGCCACCGCCGCCGCCGCCTCCAAGAGGGCGAGGAACATAACCCGCAACGGGGGCGGCGACGAGCCGGCAGACTGGCGCGACTGACGAGGTCCGAAGCCGGGGAACCGTCATCGGTCGCGGGTAGCTTGGTGCAGACCATGCCGCTCGCCCCGAGTCCTCTTCTCGCCAGCCTCAACCCGGTCCAGGCGGAGGCGGTGACGCACCCCGAGGGCCCATTGCTGGTCGTGGCCGGGGCGGGATCCGGCAAGACCCGCGTGCTCACCCACCGCGTGGCGTGGCTCATCGAGTCGGGACGCGCGTCTCCGTTCGAGATCCTCGCGATCACCTTCACCAACAAGGCCGCTGACGAGATGCGCCAGCGAGTGGGGGCGCTGGTCGGCCCGGTGGCCGAACGGATGTGGGTCAGCACATTCCACTCGGCGTGCGTAAGGATCCTGCGCCGCGACGCCACCCGCCTGGGCTACAAGTCGAGCTTCACCATCTACGACCAGGCTGACGCGGTGCGCCTCACCGGCTACGTGGTGCGCGACCTCGGGCTGGACGCCAAGAAGTTCCCACCACGGTCGCTCCACGCGATGATCTCGGCGGCTAAGAACGACCTGGTCGACTTCGAGACCTACGCCTCCCGCGGGCACACCAACCTGGAACGGCGCATCGCCGAGGTCTACAAGGAGTACCAGCACCGGCTCCTCGCAGCCAGCGCCATGGACGTCGACGACCTGCTCGCGGTCACCGTCAGCCTCCTACAAGCGTGTCCCGACGTGTTGGCCCGCTACCGCGCCAGGTTCCGCCACGTCCTCGTCGACGAGTATCAGGACACCAACCGCGCACAAAACGAGCTGGTGCTCCTCCTCGCCGGCGACCACCGAAACGTGACGGTGGTGGGTGACACCGATCAAGGCGTGTACTCCTTCAGGGGAGCCGACATCCGCAACATCTTGGAGTTCGAGCGGGCCTTTCCAGAAGCGACGGTGGTGATGCTGGAGCAGAACTACCGCTCCACCCAGACGATCCTCGACGCCGCCAACGCCGTCATAGCCAACAACGTCCAGCGCCAACCGAAGGCCCTGTGGACCGAGCAGATAGGCGGCGAGCTGGTGGTCCGCTACCACGCTGAGGACGAGCACGACGAGGCCTCGTGGCTCGCCGCCGAGGTGGTCCGGCTCCACCGCGGCGACACCGGCCAGTACGGCTGGGGGGACGTGGCGGTGTTCTTCCGCACCAACGCCCAGAGCAGGGCGATCGAGGAGGAGCTGGTCAAGCGCAACGTCCCCTACAAGGTGGTCGGGGGGACCAGGTTCTATGACCGCCGTGAGGTGAAGGACCTCCTCGCCTACCTCAAGGCGGTCGTCAATCCCGCAGACGAGGTCTCGCTCAAACGGATCCTCAACGTGCCCAAGAGGGGTGTGGGCGATACCAGCATGGCCCGCCTGGACCGCTTCGTCCGGGAACGGAGCACGACGTTCTCCGACGCCCTCGAGCACGCAGACGAGGCGGGGGTCTCGGGGAAGGCCCTCACGGGGATCCTCCGGCTCAACGCCCTCCTGTCCGAGCTGCGCCGTCGGGCCACCGGCGACCCCGTCACAGGCGAGCACCCCGCCGGCGCCGCCGCGCTGCTCGAAGGCGTCCTGGAGGCCACGGGGTACCTCGACGAGCTGAAGGCGGAGAGCTCCGTAGAGGCGGCCGGCCGCATCGAAAACCTGGAGGAGCTGGTCGGCGCGGCGCGCGAGGCCGACGACGCCGAGGCCTTCCTCGAGCAGGTCAGCCTGGTCGCAGACGCCGACGAAATCGACGCCGACGAGTCCAAGGTCCTGCTGATGACCCTGCACACCGCCAAGGGCCTTGAGTTCCCCGTGGTCTTCGTGGTGGGGATGGAAGACGGGGTCTTCCCCCACCTGCGCTCCCTCGGCGAGCCGCGCGAGCTCGAGGAGGAGCGGCGCCTGGCCTACGTCGGGATCACCCGCGCCCGGGAGCGGCTGTACCTGTCCCACGCGTGGTGCCGCAGCCTGTGGGGCCAGACCCAGTACAACCCGCCGAGCCGGTTCCTGCGGGAAATACCCGTGGCGCTCACACGCATGGCCGAGGGTGGGCGGCGCTCGAGCACCCGGGCCAACGCGACCGCCAGTCGCGGGTACCTGGTCGAAGCCGCCCTGCGCCGCGGCAAGGCGCCCGACCAGCGCGGCGGAGCGCACGGCCTCGGGTTGCGCACGGGGGAGACCGTGGTGCACGCGAAGTGGGGTGAAGGCGTCGTCACCGAGGTCGAAGGGGCCGGGCCCAAGGCGGAGGCGACCGTGCGGTTCCCGAGTGTCGGTGACAAGCGCCTTCTCCTATCACTGGCGCCGATCAAGCGCGCGTGACCCCGCCCCCCAGCACGCAGGAGCCTCTTGGCGGCGGGCCTTCGGGCTCACCCGACGAGCAGCTCCCCCCGAGTGCTCCGCTCGCGGCGCGGACGAGGCCGCGAACCCTCGACGAGATCGTCGGTCAGCAACGCCTGATCGGCCCCGGCGGGGCGCTGCGGGCGATGATCGAGACCGATCGGCTGTCCTCGATCATCCTCTGGGGGCCCCCAGGGACTGGCAAGACCACGCTGGCGAGGGTGGTGGCGTCACGCAGCGAGCGCGCCTTCGTCGCCATGTCGGCGGTCACCGCGGGCGTCAAGGACGTGCGCGAGGCGGTCGAGGCGTCTCGTCAACGCCTGGCGAGCGGGGATCGGGGCACCATCTTGTTCCTCGACGAGGTCCACCGGTTCAACAAGTCCCAGCAAGACGCCCTCCTGCCGGCGGTGGAGGCCGGGGTCCTCACCCTGATCGGGGCGACCACCGAGAACCCGTTCTTCGAGGTCAACGCGCCTCTGCTCAGCCGTTCCACTGTGTTCCGCCTTCACCCGCTCTCACCCAGCGAGCTCCAGGTGGTCGTCGACCGGGGATTGCGACTGGAGGACGCCACCGCCCGCCCGGAGGCCGTCGCCCACCTGATAGAGATGGCCGACGGGGACGCCCGCGCTGCCCTTACCACCGTGGAGGTGGCCCTCTCCATCGCCCGCGCAGCCGGTCGCAACGACATCACCCTCGAAGACGCCGAGCTGGCGCGCCAGACCCGCCTGCTGCGCTATGGGGAGGACGAGCACTTCGACATCATCTCGGCCTTCATCAAATCCATCCGCGGCTCGGACCCCGACGCCGGCCTGTACTGGCTGGCGCGGATGCTCGAAGCGGGGGAAGACCCTCGCTACGTCGCGCGCCGGCTGGTGATCCTCGCATCCGAGGACGTCGGGATGGCGGACTCCCAGGGCCTGGTGGTCGCGGACGCCGCGGCACGGGCGGTCGAGTTCGTCGGACTCCCAGAGGCCGCTCTCAACCTCGCCCACGCGGTCGTCTACCTCGCGACGGCGCCCAAGTCCAACACTGCCATGGCGGCGCTAGCCCGCGCCACCGACGACGTGAGGCGCCGGCCGGCCGGGGCGGTGCCGATGCCGTTGCGAAGCGTGCACCCCTACCAGCGCAACAAGCTCGGCGAAGGCGGCGGCTATCGGTACCCGCACAACGAGCCGTCGGGCTTCGTCGCCCAGGAGTACCGGCCGGCCGAGATCGCCGGGCCGATCGGGTCGCCGGAGCGCCGGCTGTACTACCGGCCGTCACCCCACGGCGAGGAGTCAAAGGTGGCAGAGCGGCTTCGGCAACTGTGGGGAGACGCGCCTTACGACAGTGACGAGTGGTGGCGGTTCGAGAAGTTCCACGATCCTGACCGCTGAAAGCCCTTCGCTATTCCCACTCAATCGTCCCCGGCGGTTTGGAGGTGATGTCGAACGCGACCCGGTTGACGCCGGGGACCTCGTTGATGATCCGGCTGGAGAGCCGCTCCAAGACATCGTAGGGAAGACGCGCCCAGTCGGCGGTCATGGCGTCGTCGCTCGTCACCGCCCGGATGACGATCGGGTAGGCGTACGTGCGCTCGTCGCCCATCACCCCGACGGTGTGCACGACCGGCAGGACCGCGAAGCTCTGCCACAGCTCCTTGTAGAGCCCGGCCCGGCGGACCTCCTCGGTGACTATGGCGTCTGCCGCCTGGAGGATCCCCACCCGCTCGGGTGTGACCGTGCCGACTATCCGCACGGCGAGCCCCGGGCCCGGGAAGGGCTGGCGCCACACGATCTCCTCGGGGAGGCCGAGCTCCTCGCCCACCGCGCGGACCTCATCTTTGAACAGGTTCCTCAGCGGCTCGACCAGCTCGAATTGCATGTCGTCTGGCAGCCCGCCGACGTTGTGGTGCGATTTGATCCTCGCAGCGTCCTTGGTCCCCGACTCGATGATGTCGGGATAGAGCGTTCCCTGCACGAGGAACGGGGCGTCGTCGAGGTCTGCGGCAGCCTCCTCGAAGACCCTGATGAACGTCTCGCCGATGATCTTTCGCTTGCGCTCCGGATCGATCACGTCGTCGAGGGAGCCGAGAAACCGGTCTGCCGCCTTGACGTGCACCAGGTCCACACTGAACTGCTCCCTGAAGGTGTTCTCGACCTGCTCGGCCTCGCCGGCGCGAAGCAGCCCGGTGTCGACGAACACGCACGTCAGCTGGTCGCCTACCGCTTTGTGGACCAACGCCGCAGCGACGGCGGAGTCGACGCCGCCGGAGAGCCCGCACACGACGCGCTCGGCACCGACCTGGGCGCGGATGGCCTCGACGGAGGCCTCGATGACCGACGTCATCGTCCACACCGGCCGAGCTCCGCAGACGTCGTATAGGAACGCCTTCAAGATCTCCTGGCCACCGTGGGTGTGTGCCACCTCGGGGTGGAACTGCACTCCATAGAGGGCCCGGAGCGGATCCTCCAGCGCTGCGACGGGCGCGTCGGCGGTGCCGGCGGTCGCCCTGAACCCGGGGGGCGGCTCCACGATGGCGTCGAAATGGCTCATCCAAACGTCGAACGACGGAGGCACGCTCGCAAACAGCACCGATGGCGCCGGTCCGTCCGAGGTAAGAGAAAGCGATGTGCGCCCGTACTCGCCGCGACCATTGCGGTCGACGACGCCGCCGAGCTGCTGCGCTATGAGCTGGGCCCCGTAACAGATTCCGAGCACCGGGGTGCCGGAGTCGTAGATCGATGCGTCGAGCAGCGGAGCGCCTTCGACGTGGACCGACTTGGGCCCCCCTGAGAGGATCACGCCGACCGGTCGCCTGGCAGCCACCTCGGCGGCGGTGATGGTGTGGGGGACTATCTCGCTATAGACGTGTGCCTCCCGCACCCGGCGCGCGATCAGCTGCGCGTACTGGGCGCCGAAGTCGACGACCAGGACGGTGTCGAAAGGATTCTCGGCGGCCATGGGCCAGCCTACCGCCGTGTCTCCACTC
>JBPCRR010000180.1:0-2576 GCA_050996645.1 Acidimicrobiales bacterium
GCCGCCGCCACCACCACCGGGCCCTCCGGCCGCTGCTCCCACCGAGGTCTATCGGGCCACCGATGGTCCGCCGCCAGCCCCGCCGGCGCCCCCGTCGTGGCCCCAGTCAGCCGCTGCACCGCCGCCGCCACCCGCCGCGTGGCCGTCCGCCGCCGCCCCGCCTTCTGGGCCGGACGTCGCCGAGACCTCGGGCGGAGCCTCGCCCGGTCCGGCGCAGCGCCCTTAGCACACCAAGGCCACGCCTCCGGTCGACATCACGGCACTGACCTCGACGCCGTCCGTCGTGGCCGCAGCGGGGATCGTGGTGGCACTGGCGCTCACCTGGTTTGCGGCGCTCATATCGACGGTGCAGCACTCCCCCGGCCTCGGAGCCCGGGCTCGGCTGCTGCGCCTCCTGTCTCCCGGGCAGGTCCTGTGGGCGCTCGCCCTCCTCGTCGGGGTAGGCCTGGTCGTGGTGGCCGCTCGTGCCGCGGGGTCACCGGAGCCGGGAGCCGGCGCAAGAGGGGACGCGCCAGCGGTTGTGAAACCGCTGCTCATTGTGTTCTTCGTCGCCGCCTGCGCCGTGGGCGCGGCAGCCGCGCTTGGCGCGATCGTCGAGCTGAGCTACCTGGGCGACAGCATCGACGCCGCATTCAACGGCTTCTTTCAGCAGCTCGCGGCGATCCCGATCGCGGCTGCAACGGCGTGGTGGGCCCTTCACGCCCGTAAGGCGACCGGTCGGCCGAGCGCCTAGACATAGCTCCGGGAGGCGAGGACCATGGACCTTGTTGCCGGTAAGACCGCGGTGGTCACCGGCGCGGCGAGCGGCATAGGCCTGGCCCTGGCGGAGCGGTTCGCCCGAGACGGGCTGGCTCTGGTGCTCGCGGACGTCGACCAGGGGGCTCTCGATGCAGCAGGCGAGCGGGTGGCGTCGAAGGGCGTCGAGGTGCTGACCGTCAGGACCGACGTCAGCGATCAGGCTGCGGTCGCCGCACTGGCCGAGGCGTCAGTCACTCGCTTCGGGCAAGTACACCTCGTGTGCAACAACGCCGGCGTGAGCAGCCGGGCTGATCCGTGGCTGGGACCTCTGTCGGCCTGGGAATGGGTGCTGGGGGTCAACCTCTGGGGCGTGGTCCACGGCGTCCGGGCGTTCCTGCCAATTCTCGCAGCACAGGGCGACGGCCACATAGTCAACACCGCCAGCATCGCCGGCCTGGTGCCCGGGTTCGGGCCGGCCTATGACGCCAGCAAGCACGCTGTCGTCGCGCTGTCGGAGGACCTCTACACCACGTTGAAGACCGCCGGGCTTCCGGTCGGGGTCAGCGTCCTGTGCCCAGGGTGGGTTCGCACGGGAATCCTCGACTCGGAACGGAATTGGCCCGACTCGCTCGGGGCGGTGCCCGACGAGGCGCCGGCGGCAGCCGTGACCCGTCCGCACGTCCGGCGAGCCATCGACGAGGGGATGACACCAGCCGAGGTGGCCGATCGCGTGGCTGAGGCGGTTACCAAGGAGAAGTTCTGGGTCTTCCCGAACCCAGAGTTCCTAGAGATCGCCGTCCGACGCTGGCAAGACATAGCGGAGGGGCTCGATCCGGTGCTGGGTCGTGACACCCCTGGTCTGCCTCCCGCGGAGGAACTGCTGGCGGAGGTGCGGGCGAGCCTTCAGCAGCCCTGAGTCCCTTCAGCAGCCCTGAGCCCCTTCAGCAACCCTGGGGCCGAGGCCTGATAGAGACGCCAACCGAACCGTCAGTCGCGGGGCCAGCGGGTCTTGTCCTTGCTACTGGCCACCCGCCGGGCGGCCCAGCGCCTCTCGCCCAGAGCCCAGGTCCGTCTCCACGCGCCGGCGGACGCTGGGCCGGTGAGAACCGGGCTGGAGCCTACCGCAGCTCGCTTCGTGGCGCTCCACCAGTCGGTGGTGCGTTCGTCGGCAAGTGCGGCGACCGCCTGCTCTAGCCGGGTGGCCAGGTCCCGGGCGTCCTCGCCCCCCGCCGGCCGAACGGGTCGCCCGAAGGTGACCTGGGTGCTTCCCGGCCGCAGTCACTTGTCGTGGCGGGGCGGTATCCGCCCGGTGCCCTCGAGGTGGATGGGCACGACCGGCAACCCCGTCCGCACTGCCAGCCAGGCCGCGCCGGCTCGGTGGGACTGACCCCACCCGTCGGGGCTGCGACCGCCTTCGGGGTAGATGAGCAGGCTCCACCCCTGCCGAAGAAGCGATTCTGCCCGGTTCGCGGATGCACGGCTGACCCTCACACGCTCGATGGGGATGGCGTTGATGGCGAGGGCGAACGCCGCGGCCTTGAGCTTGGTGTCGAAGAAGTAGTCCGCTCCCGCGGCGACCACGGTGCGGTGACGCCACGGCTCGGGGATCACCGACAACAGGAGCGGAGTGTCGAGGTGGCTGGCGTGATTGGCGGCGAAAATCACCGGGGGGGCGATCGCGTCGCGGGGGGTGAGGTGGGCGAGGCGGTCGAGGCCTTCCACCTTCGGGTCGGCGAGGGCGTGCATGACCGGGCGGGTGAGGCCCTCGGTGATCAGGACCCGGGCCAGTCGGGCCGGGTACCGCCGCGCCCAATCGGTGTCGTAGTCGACGCCGAGCT